>JAFZXD010000063.1 GCA_017616955.1 Eubacterium sp.
TACGCCGCCTTCACTCAGATCATTCAAGGTTTTGATTCCGGTGTTGTCCAACGTACTGAAAAGGGCATCGGTAAATATCTCTCTGTCGCTGTCACTCATGGTTGCGAGCCATTTCATCATGGTCTTATCGAAGAGCCGGCTTGTATCGGTTCGGGATTCGGCCTTCACGAAAGAGTTGCGATATACTGTCCATGTCATCGGATCGTGTTGATATATGCCTTTTGAAGAACATTTGATGATATAGCTGTTATAGTCATTCGAAAGAAGAATTCCGACGAGAGATTCTTCCGGAAGAATGCTTATGACTTTAGGAAGAATAGCTTTATAGCCTCGTTTCTCTATTATCTCTTCACGGAATCCGGGACCGTCATTTGAATAAACGGCGGTTATTCGTTTTCGAATGGACTTATCGCAGAATGCAGCGGCATAGACGGCAAAGTTTCCGCCTTTGGAATGACCGCCAATCATCAGCTTTTTATTCTTATCTTTGAAATAATAATTGATATATTCGATAGCGCGTCTCTGCCCGGAAGTTTCCTGCAGAAAGCTTAGATTGAAATCTTCCTTCCAGCCGACAAGAGTGTTGTCCGTTCCTCGGAAAGCAACATAGTACATGCCGTTGGGAAGCTCATAGGTGATGGCAGCAATCTGCTCATCACGGTCGGAACTAATGATATTCAGATAGCCGCTTATGGTTATATCTTTGAAACGCGTAGTTTCAGCAGCTTTTTTCAAAACGAGAGGCGCGAGCTTGTAGAAGGTTGTTCTGTCATTTATCTCCTGCTCGGTATGAAGTTCGAAGTATATTCTGGCTACATCGGAAAATGTCATGACATCATCATGAGTAATGATTCCTTCGAAATCGGTATATGCTATTTCAGCCAGTATCAGATTGTCTACATCGTTGAATGGATCAAGGGAGAATGGAATATCGCCTCTCCAGTCCATGTATTCAAGAATATTTGCCATAAGCCCGCCTCACTTTGTAAACAAGTAGTTGTTAACTCCTTTAGTATACGTCATAAGCGCAAAAAAAACATTCTTTTATAATGAGGGCAGTTATGGTACAATAACTATATCTGTTCTTTTGTTAGTTTTTTGTTTTTTAATCAATGTATCGGGGGGAAACTATGGCAGCTACACCTGAATATATAGAAGATTATCTTAGAATAATTAAGCAAGAATTAAAGGACAAATATAATTTTACGGAAGATGAGGCAGCAAGGGCTGTCTACAAGTCGGCCGTAAGAAGTATTTTATGCGGTGACAATGAAGAGATGAGACGTTTTCAGATGCACAAGTCTCTTGCGGAAACCACGTTGGATGTATATAGGCAATACAAGAATATAGGTGTTCATGGTTCTGCCAGAAATGGCGAGGCCGACATGAACAAGATAAATACGATAGATTCTATCGAGCCTATGAGAGAGAAGCACAAGGAGAGAAGTTCGGTTCTCCAGGATATTCCTCTTAAACCGGCTGATGAAAATTAAAATTATTACCTAAATAATAGAAGGAAAGCCAGATAACCAAATTATGTTTATAATCGGAGCGTTTGTCGGATTGGAGTTATTTTTTGTTCTCCATTTCTTAGTTAATAAGATCATTTCTAAAATGATGGGAATGTTCATGATGAGTGTATGGATATTCTCAAAACGTGGCATCAGAACACATGAAAATGCTGAATTCACATGGATAAAGAATTCAAAGTTCTCTATAGCGCCAATTGTTGTATACGGAAAGATTGATCTGACTTCTGAAGAAAGAAGAAAGTATAACCTTACTGTGGGAGCTTTTCTTGGTTTGATAGTAATGCTGTATTCGGTTATTGCCTGCAGTCAATTCTGGGGAGTAAGAAGTAATTCCGGCAGATTCTTTATGGGGATTGCACTTATGATGATAGTGCTTTTAGTGGTATATGCAATGGCTACCATAAAGATGATGAACAGAGGAAGTGAAGTTTTATTTGACCGATATAATGAAATCATCACTCAGCTTAAAAATGGAGCAACCTTTGAGCAGATACAGATTCCGATGATCGATTATTATGATCCAAAGATTGAAAGTTCATTAAAATGTGCATTTCTCCATCTGAGTTTTTATAAAGCATTTGCCTTGAAGGATTTTGCAAACCTGGGAAAAATCACTCAGAGGCTCGATGCAGAGATGAAGAATATGGGAAGAGGAAACTATACTACGGAACCTCTGTATATGGGATACTATTATCCGATTATTTTTTATTCGACATATATAAATCCGAATTATGCAAATGCCATCCGATTCTATAACATAGCAAAGAATGTTCTGGATGCTGAAAAAGAACCGAACGGATTAAGAGTTATGGCATATTATCAGTTTTATATTATGAAGAAACCGGATCTGGCGGCTATAACGATAAGCAGAGCTGAACAGGCGCTTGAAGAACATAACAATCCTAATATTTTTCCGGCTGAGATAGAGATGGAAAGAAAACTTATCGCTGAGCTTAGAGATAATATGACGAAGATTATCAGTCCGGATTACGGCTATCAGCCGATCATCAGTCCGAATTATGATTAATAAGTAACACGACAGAAAGGATATATGATGGAAGATAAACGATACGCAGTTTTAATTGATTCAGATAACATTTCTTCGAAATATGTATCCAGTATTCTTGATGAAATGACAAAGTACGGAGTTGTAACCTATAAGAGAATATACGGTGACTGGACTTCGACACAGGCAAATAAATGGAAGAAGGAACTGATGGAGAATTCAATAACTCCTATTCAGCAGTTCCAGAATACCGTAGGTAAAAATGCTACGGATTCGACACTTATAATCGATGCAATGGATATTCTTTACACACATAGTGTAGACGGATTCTGTATAGTATCGAGTGATGGTGACTTTACACGACTTGCCAGCCGACTAAGAGAGTCGGGAATGCATGTCATAGGAATGGGAGAGAATAAGACACCTCGTTCATTCAGAGCGGCATGTACAGTTTTTACGGATCTTGAACTCCTTCTCGACCAGACAGAGGATGAGGCTTCGGGAACAAAGAGTTCATCGAAGTCAAAGCTGAAGAAGAGAGCAGTGGAAAATGTCATCTCTCAGAAGATTATCGAGAATGATATTATAGAGATCATTACTGAAAATGATAACAGAGGACGTGAGACCGGACTCGGAGAGATCGGAAGCCGTCTTCAGAAGAAGTACTCTGACTTTGACGTTCGAAATTACGGTTACAGTTCACTTTCGACATTTATCGATGAGACTGCCGGATTTGAGATTAAGAAGAAGGATAGTACGGTATTCGTAGAGATTCATTCTGATAAAGATATGAAGCAAAAGGTTAAAAAGTTTGCTGTAGATACGGTTGCCGAGTCGGGTACCAAAGGTATTGAACTCGGACATCTTGGACAGAAGATTCATGATGAATTCCCTACTTTTAATGTAAAGGAATTTGGATATTCAACATTGTCCAAGTTCATTTACGGAATCAAGGATCTGAAAGTTGAAAACAGCGGAAATAACAATATTAAAGTCTATATCAGATAAAAAACTGCAAAAGTTGCAACGATAAAAGGTTTTCAAAACTTTTGGCAGGAAATTATGATATTTTTTAGTAAAAATGTATATTTTGGGTTGTAATTTATGTATTTGTATGTTACAATGTACACAGTTGAACAAGAGATGTTCACAAATATGAATTTTAGTGTTTTATCATAATTTTTCCTCCAAAAGTCCAGAAGTCAAGTGGGGTATGACTTCTGGGCTTTTATCGTAAAGGAGACA
>JAFZXD010000064.1 GCA_017616955.1 Eubacterium sp.
ATGAGTGGACAGATGAAGACTATTCAATGGGGAATGCTGTTTGATCAATAGCGCGTTATATCCGAATATAACGTAGTAAAGAAAACAGAAAGATTTTGGTTTTTCTTATCAAATAAATATGTTGGATTCTAAAACTTTAGAAAGGTTAGGATAACAGGGACTATAAAAAACAGTTCCTGTTTTTTTTAAAAAAAGTTATTGACTTGGAGTTAACTCCAAGTTGTATAATCCAATCATAGTAGTAAAAATTCAAATGAATGGAGGTATACACAATGTTAGGAAACTTTAGTTACAAGAATGCTACAAAGCTTTATTTTGGAGATGAATCACTTCAGTATCTGAATGAAGAACTGCCGAAGTATGGGGAAAACGTACAGCTAATCTATGGTGGTGGTTCCATCAAGAAAAATGGTATTTATGATGAGATTGTGAAAATATTAAAAGATAATGGAAAGAATATAATAGAGGATGCGGGAGTTATGCCTAATCCGACTATAGAGAAGCTACGCGAGGGTATTAAGATTGCCAGAGATAATAAGGTTGATCTGCTTCTTGCAGTGGGTGGTGGTTCCTGCTGTGATTATGCCAAGGCTGTTTCCGTATCCGTAAACTGTGACGAGGATCCCTGGGATAAATACTACATCCGATTTGAAGAGCCGACCTGTGAGATCGTTCCTGTAGGATGCGTGCTTACAATGGCAGGAACAGGTTCGGAGATGAATGCAGGTTCAGTTATCACTAACCATGATGCGAAGCTTAAGATTGGTCATGTATTCGGAGAGGAAGTAATGCCAAAGTTTTCTATTTTGAATCCCAAGTATACTATGACACTTCCCCAAAAACAGATGGTTGCAGGTATCTATGATATTTTCAACCATATTTGTGAGCAGTATTTTTCCGGAGAGGATGATAATACCAGCGATTATATTGCAGAGGCTTTGATGAAATCAGTGGTTCATAGTTCACTCATTGCAATCGAGAATCCGGAGGATTACGAGGCAAGATCGAATATCATGTGGACTGCAACCTGGGCTCTTAACACTCTTATATCAAAAGGAAAAAGTACAGACTGGATGGTACATATGCTTGGACAGTCAGCCGGAGCTTATACGGATGCAACACATGGTATGACATTATCTGCAGTGTCTCTTCCATACTATAGATTCATAATGCCTTATGGCCTTCAGAAGTTTAAGAGATTTGCAACAGAGGTATGGGGCGTATCTTCGGAGGGTAAGAATGATGAGCAGATAGCAAATGAAGGTCTTGCTGCTATGGAGGAGTGGATGAAGAAGATTGGTGTTGCAATGAAGCTTTCTGAGCTTGGAGCAACTGAGGATATGATAGATGGTATCGCAGAAGGCACATTTATTCTGGAGGGTGGTTATAAGGTGCTTACAAAGGAGGATGTGAAGTCCATTTTAAGAGAAAGCTTATAAGGAGGATTATACAATGGGTAATGTATTAGTGGCATATTTCAGCGCAAGTGGCGTAACAGCGGAATTATCAAAGAAACTGGCTGATTCGATTGGGGCGGATCTGTTTGAAATTATACCTGAGCAGAAATATACGAGTGCAGACCTGAATTGGCAGGATAAGCAAAGCAGAAGCTCAGTGGAGATGAATGACAGAAACAGCAGACCATCTATTGGGAATAAAGTGGATAATATGGATCAGTATAGCACGGTGTTTGTTGGATTCCCAATCTGGTGGTATAGGGAGCCTTCCATTATTGATACTTTTATGGAAGCTTACAGATTTGATGGAAAGACGGTAATCCCATTTGCAACATCAGGTGGAAGCGGACTAGGTGATTCTGCTGATAATATGAAGAAACTGGCAAAGGGAGCAAAAGTTAAAACTGGTCAGCGTTTCAGTAGTGGTGTGTCAAAGGAAGAACTGAAACAGTGGGCAGAACAGCAGTTTTAAAAATTCTGGAGAATGATTTATATGAAAACACGAAAAATATTTATTCTTCTTATGGGAATAATTCTTGTTTTAGGGCTGACCGCGTGTGGAGCAGCTGAACAGCCAGATACTACTTTGGAAACTGAAACAGTAACAGCAACAGAGGAATCTAAGGAAACGTCGGATACTTCTGAAGAACCGACAAGCGAATCTGAAGATATGCAAACTGAAATTGAAGATTCATCTGTGCAGACAGAAACAGGATCTGACGTACTGGTGGCGTATTTCTCAGCAACCGGAACTACGAAGGGTGTGGCAGAAAAGATAGCTTCCATAGAGGGGGCAGATGTTTATGAAATAACTGCTGCAGAACCATATTCTGATGCTGATCTGAACTGGAATGACAGTAACAGTCGTACCACGAAAGAGCAGAATGACAAATCTGTTCGTCCGGAAATAGGTAGTGAGAAGTTAGATCTCACTGGATATACAAAGATATATATAGGTTATCCCATCTGGTGGGGTGAGGAACCAAGAATTATGGACACATTTGTAGAAGGCTACGATTTTGGAAATATTAAAATGATACCATTCTGCACATCAGGTGGAAGCGGAATCGGAAGTAGTGGGAAGAATCTTGCAGAAAATGCAGGAAGCGGAAACTGGATAGAAGGTGACAGGCTGAACGGAAACATATCCGAGGAAGAACTTAAGAGCTGGATAGAAGGTTTAGAATAAGGACATGGTGACGGTATGCAGATTGAAAAAAAGAATATGATCAGAAAATGTATGGATGTCTGCATGACTATTATTATGATTGCACTTATGGCATATCAGGTGACGGGAGAGGTGCTCCATGAATGGGGCGGAATGATAATGACGATTCTGGTTATAGTCCATCAGATATTTAACAGAAAATGGTATTCGGCTCTGTTCATAGGAAAATATAATCTGTACAGAATTATAACAACATGTATTAATCTTCTGCTTCTTACAGCACTCGTCATAACGGCTTTTTGCGGAATGTCAATGAGTGGATATGCCGTACCATTTCTGTATGGAATGGCTCCGGTAACCTTTGTCAGAAGATTTCATCTATCGATGTCTCATTGGTCATTTGTTCTTATGGGACTGCATCTTGGACTTCATATTCCGGCTATAACATCGAGATTTAAGATTGATAGAAAGAGGCAGATGGTAATAGGTATCATATTTACTGTGATAAGTGGTTACGGGTTTTATCTATTCCTAAAAAATGGGATTCCAGACTACATGTTCTTTAAAGTACCGTTTGCATTTCTTGATTATGAAAAAACTGCAATCCTTGTGTTTCTGGAGAATCTTCTTATGCTTGGTTTCTGGATGTTTATAGGAGCAATATTGGCAGATCTGTGTCGTATATTTTTGCGGAAGGCTATGACTAACAATAGCGGAATCAATTAACATGGATTTTATAAAGGAGAAGCAAAATGACCATAAAGGAAGTATGTGAAAAGTTTGATCTAACTCCGGATACACTAAGGTACTATGAGCGTGTAGGAGTAATTCCGGCAGTGACACGAACAAAGGGTGGTATCAGGGATTTTACTGAAGAGGATATAGCATGGGTTGAAAATGCTGTCTGTATGAGAAGTGCGGGTGTACCTGTCGAAATGCTTATCGAGTATGTGCGGCTGTACCAGGAAGGGGATGAAACCTTTGAGGCAAGAAGAAATCTGCTTCTTGAGGCCAAGGCTGAGGTTCAGGCAAATCTTGATAAGTATCAGGCTACA
>JAFZXD010000065.1 GCA_017616955.1 Eubacterium sp.
CGCCTCATTAACCTCCGACAACTCTCTCATAGCATCTTTATCTGCATCCGATGTATAACTGATAGTGTATACCGGAAGACTGGATTCCTTAAGTGCCGGCTTTAATGTCTTGAGATTGTATCCGACATTCTGATATCCATCACTTAGAAGGAATATCATGGCCTTAGCATCCGGATGATCCTTCTTAGCTTCTTCTATCATATTCATAGCAACCACAACCGCATCATAGCTGGCTGTAGATCCATTTGCTGTAAGTCGATTGATACCACCCTGGAAATAAGCCTTCTGATTCATATCGAACTTCGCAATAGGAACTTCGATAGTGACATCATCACTGTAGCTTACAAGACCAACATAGTTATTCTCGTTTATGTACTGCATTCCGTTTGACAGCGACTCCTTGAGCTGAAGTATAGGATCACCATACATACTTCCACTGCAATCGGCAACGAATACTGCTATGATATCCTTTCCGTTATCCTTGTTAGCCTTATACATTTCAAGAGCTTTATTAACTTCGGATCCGGAAAATGTCATATCAGTCTTATAGTCTTCATTTGCATTAAATCCATACTTTGTTGCAATCTCCTGGCTTACCGGAGTGAGACAATAATCTGCGAACTGATTGATTCCGTCTATCTCATCAACGCTGAGATAATCTTCATTTACCATATAAAGCGGATTATCATGTCTTACACCAAAAGGAACAAAGTCATAGATCTTATTTACATTTGGTTCATTTATATATGTCTGATATTCCAGAATCATTCCATCAAGAGTTCCCTTAGAAGCACTGTCTCTCATCTGCATAGTATTATATGCAACAAAAGGAATATTCTGCTGGAACTTTGTGAAGTTCTGAATTCCCGCATCACTGAACAGGTTTTCTGCATCTCCTGAGTGAAGAATTGACAGAAGTAAGTTCATACCTGTCGAGCTTGTCTGTGGATTGGTATATCCGATATTTATCTGTCCTGCCTGTACAGCATTAATGATGTCATCATAAGTTTTGTACTGGCTGTTTTTATCTATAAGAAGACCTGCGGTATTTCCCACAAGACGTTCCTTCTTCAAAGTGATCTTTCCACCGTTTGCACTTACATACTCGCCCCAAAGATAATTCGAAGGAGTGAACATCTGAGGAGTATGCTTATTGGAAATGATATAATCGGCTGCAAGTCCGGATGTTACGGAACGAACCTGTATTCCTATAGTCTTACCACTTGCCGTAGTCTTCTTTTCTTTATTGAAATTATTTGCTACATCGATAAGCCATGATTCATATGAATCGCCGGCCTTCTCGGGAGAAGTCATTACTTCAAGTACGACATCTGCATTTACATCTACCGAGAGAGGATACTTTGTTATCTCAGGAAGCTCATCGTACAGACTACTGTCATCAAGTGAGATAGATGCCTTAACGGGCTCAGCCTCTGTAACCTTAATGTGCCTTAACATAGAATCAACAGTTTTCCCTGTTTTCATATTTTTAAATATAGCGGTAAATCCGGCGAGCAAAATGATAACTACTCCGAATATTACGCCCAATAAAATAATAGTATTCTTTTTCATGCCCCAAGTTTTCCTTTCCCAATATCCTTCATCTTCTCGAGATTTTCAATCATATCATCAAGCTCTCTTGTATCATAATCTCTCGAAGTATCATCATAAGAAACCGAAAGCTCCATAAGTTTATTAAACTTATCAAGCAGAACAGTTGATTCATTCGCCAACCGTCTCATATACCCCGTGTCTCTACCTGAAATATAATCATACGTAGAAACATATTCCGTCGCATTTTCTATATTTCTAATAATCTGGCTCTCGGTCAGCTCATATAGATCATATAATTTGGTGTATGTACCCTTTCCTTCAACATAACTCTTTCTTGAAACCACACTCTCATACACTCTGCATAGAGTAGCTCTCTCTTGGGCAAATGTTTTGACATTGCCGGTTGTTTTGAGTTTGTTTAAAAGTTTCTTGGTATAGTTTTTGGAATTCACATCATCATCTTTATCTGATACGAGCAGAGTGTAATTGCTGTAAATGGCATATACAGCCCAAAAAACAGCAAGTACTGCTGTAACACCAATGGTAAACCCTGATGACATTTCCAGAACATTATCAAAAAACAAATACAGACCACATACCAGTAAAAGAAGTACTATATTAATTATATTTACTTTTATTAGATTTTTAATGTCCACGAAAAACCTCCGCTTAGAAAGGTACTTTCCACTTCTTGGAATAAACCACAAGTGACTTTAGGAATCTGTATATTCCCTTCAGATTTCCCGTGTTATCTCGCTTCCAGTTGTGATGAGCTGCCGCATAAGGATAGAATATGATATCTTTTCCGTCTGCTCTTACTCTCTGTGAAAGATCGGTGTCTTCACAGTACATAAAGAAACAGTTATTAAATCCTTTCATCTCTTTGAAATAAGAAGTTCTTATTCCGAAGAAACATCCTGTGCAGAACTCAATCGGCTCCGGTTTATCAAATGTCTCATCTGCTCTCGTGTATCTCCTGCGCAGATACTTGAATCCCGGCAGCTTACTGATAAATACATATCTTATAGTCGGACAATACTTTGGAAGATACTGCTCTGTCCCATCATTATTGAGTATCTTCGGAGTCAGCAGTCCGACCTGATCATTCTCCATAATATACGGTGCCATCTTTCCGATGGTATCCATATCAATAAATATATCCGGATTGATGACAAAATGTATATCTGAATTAACCATCTTCAGAATAGCATTATGCCCCGCTCCGAATCCTTTATTTTCCGTATCCTTTATGATAGTGACCTCCGGATACTTGGATTCGACTATCGAAACCGTATCATCCGAAGAGCCATTGTCATAAACATACAATTTAAATTCATAATTTCCTTTGGTTGTATATTCCAGAATGGAACCTACACACCTGTCTATTGTTTCCGCATTGTTATAAGTAACAATTCCGCCGGTTATCCTCATCAATATTTTTCCTCATTTAGATCAGCACCAGAAAAGCTGAACTGCCTTTTTAATCGCACCGTTTTTGTATATACCGTGTTTTCGGAAGAACTCCATCCTCTCAAGTTTTCCGGCCATGATAAGATCAGAATAATCTTTCAGAAGATCAACCGTCTCTTGTCCCTTCTTCTCTCTTATCTCTTTCTCATATCTCTTGAGAATGAATCCGGCTTGTCGGTAACTCTTATCCATATCCTTAAGGAATCTGTCACGTCCAAGATCGAATCTGAGTCTGTATTCATCTCTTCCGCCTGCCTGATGTGCACCGACAACATTTCCCGAATGCTGACGATATCTGACAAGAGCGTCATCTATCAGTTTTATATGTCCGGTAGCAGCTACAAGAACCGCAGCATAATGATCATGCATCAGAGTCATCTCGCTGACAGGTGCCTTCTTAAGAAGATCTGCCGCTGCCCTGTTGAGCATCATGGTGCAACCGGTAACTGTATTCTGAATCAGAAGCTGTTCCAGAGAATCAGTCTTTGGAAGCTTCTGGTATTCGTAAAATGAATCTG
Source organism: Eubacterium sp. (assembly GCA_017616955.1). Classification (GTDB taxonomy): domain Bacteria; phylum Bacillota; class Clostridia; order Lachnospirales; family Lachnospiraceae; genus Eubacterium_Q. Next base: position 3,543 of record JAFZXD010000065.1, read on the forward strand.
CTATCTTTCTTCCTGTTTCATCCATAAGAGACAGGTCTGAATGAACAAGTATCGGAGTATCTTTTCCGTACTTTCTCTCCTGTTCTTTCATACATTCGTAAGTCATCTTCATCTTTCTGCGATACCACATATCATCCTGATCGGAAAACATCACATAGTCCGCAGCAGACACAGAAAGAAGCTTCATAAAGTTCGCAGCAGGAGAACCTGAAGGAAGGCGGCGACAAG
>JAFZXD010000066.1 GCA_017616955.1 Eubacterium sp.
ACCTATTCCTGGAAGATTCAAAGATTACATAGCTATGCCTAAGGCAAATATGTATCAGTCTCTTCATACTACACTTATAGGTCGTGGCGGAGTTCCGTTTGAGATACAGATCAGAACTTACGACATGCACAGAACAGCGGAGTACGGAATTGCTGCGCATTGGAAATATAAGGAAGACGGAAGTAAGAGTGTATCAAGAGAAGAGGAAAAACTGAACTGGCTTCAGGAGATCCTCGACTGGCAGAATGATACAAAGGACAATAAGGAATTCATGAATGCGGTAAAGACAGACCTGGATATGTTCCAGGATCAGGTTTACTGCTTTACTCCTGCGGGAGATGTAAAACCTCTGCCGAGAGGTTCGAATACCATAGACTTTGCTTATGCCATTCATACCGCTGTTGGTAACAGAATGGTTGGAGCAAGAATAAACGGACGTCAGGTTCCGATTGAAACAACTCTCCATTCTGGGGACAGAGTTGAGATCATAACTTCACAGAATACAAGAGGCCCAAGTATGGACTGGCTCAAGCTGGTCAAGAGTACTCAGGCTAAGACAAAGATAAATCAGTGGTTCAGACAGGAACTTAAAGAAGAGAATATCATTAAGGGAAAGACTGCGATGGAAGAATACTGCAAGGCTAAAGGTATAGTTCTTGCAGACCTTCTTAAGCCTGAATACATGGCGAAAACTCTGAAGAGATATAATTTCCCTGATTGGGATTCGCTTATTGCTGCCATAGGCCACGGTGGTCTTAAGGAAGGCCAGATTATCAACAGACTTCAGGAAGAAGTACGTCGTGAAAATGAACAGAACACTACTGATGAAGATGTTATCAGAGAGATAAACAGTCAAGCGCGTGAGTTCCATATTCCTAAGGGAAGTATCAAAGTACGTGGAATTCATGATGTGGCGGTTCGTTTTTCTAAGTGTTGTACACCTGTTCCCGGTGATGAGATCGTTGGATTCGTTACCAGAGGAAGAGGTATATCCATTCACAGAACCGATTGTGAAAATGTACTCTGCATGAGTGAAGTTGAGAGACAAAGACTTATCGAGGCTGAGTGGGTTTCCGAGGATAATCGTGGAGAAGCCGAATTCACGACTGAGATTAATGTTTACGCTATGGACAGAAGTGCGTTGATATTTGATATAACCAAGGTATTTATGGAAGCAGAGATTCCGATAAAGAGAATCGAAGGGCGTATCAATAAACAGGGTAAGTCTACCGTGAATGTACAGTTTGGAATCAAGTCAAAGGACGAGCTGAATACACTGACATCGAAGATCAGAAGTATAGAAGGAATTATTGATATAGAGAGAACTCAGGGGTAGGAGGAAGACAGATGTATAAAATGACATGCAGGACTCTGGGACCGGTTGCTACTAATTGTTATACGATAATAAATGAAGATACAAACGAGGCAATTCTTGTCGATGCAACCGGGAGAACGGATTCTCTTCTGGCTGCGATCAACGATGCGGGAGCGAAGCTTGTTGCTGTGCTTCTGACACATGCACATTTTGATCATATAGATGCGGTGGAAAAGGTTCGTGAACTTTTTCCGGATGTGCAGGTTTATATCGGAATCAATGATGAGAGACTCCTGGGTAATCCGAATCTGAATCTGTCTCTTGGTTTTATGGGCGAGTCTGTATCGGTAAGAGCTGATAAGACCGTTTCGGATGGTGAGGAGATAGAACTGATCGGCCTTAAGATACGATGTATTGAAGTTCCGGGACATACGATTGGTGGTATGTGTTACTATATCGAAAGTCTGGGAACACTGTTTGACGGAGATACACTTTTCCACAGCAGCATAGGTCGTTCGGATTTTCCGACAGGAAATGGTGAGGATCTTATAAAGAATATTAAGGAAAAACTTCTTGTTCTTCCGGAAGAAACGCAGGTTTTTCCGGGGCATGATTCGGAAACAACCATCGGAAGAGAGAAGATGAGTAATTACTATTTTATCTAATGAGGAACTGCATACATTTAAGCGAGATGAACGAGGTATTTCTTAACTATGATTCTACTTGTCCAAAACAGTCTTGAATATGAAACGGATTTACGCGCTATGATTGGCGCGTTTTTTCCGGCAACGAAGATTATATCGGCTTCGCCGGAAGAAGTGGCGGAATTTGATAAGAAAAGACACTCTGAGTTTCAGTTTGTTTTCACTGCTTTTTATGAAGGGAATAACACTCGGCTTCGTATAGAAGAGAAGGGACATATTCTCTACTCGGCTTATGCGTATGGCGACTTTAAAGACAGAAAGAGATACAGAAATAAACTAAAACTTGCTTCGTACAGAATTCTTTCCGAATATACCGGACGTGTTCTTCCGTGGGGAAGTCTTACGGGAATGAGACCTACCAAGATTGCGACTTCGGCACTTGAAAAAGGAAAGAAACGGACGGATATAATCGATTATTATCAGAATACTTACGACACATCACATGAGAAGGCCGGACTTGCAACTACGGTTGCTGTTAAGGAACAGTCACTTCTCAGAA
>JAFZXD010000067.1 GCA_017616955.1 Eubacterium sp.
ATTTCGAAGCTCAGTGGGATGCAATGGTTTCAGAACTTGAAGGTCTTGGATGGAATGACGTAACAGCATTCGATACAGAAAAGTATGCTCCAATGATCGAAGCAAGAAAAGCAGCTCAGTAAATAAATACTCAGAATAAACACTTATTAAATGGAGGTGCCGTGCATTTGCACGGCACTTCTTGGGTTATAAACGAATAACGATAATCGACTGATATCTGCGATGGGAGGTAATAATTCTTGGATCAATCATCTATGAACAAGAGACAGGTTGGTAAAGCCTGGGAACATCAGGTGGCCGAATATCTGCGTCGAGAGGGATATACAATCCTCTTTATGAACTACCGTACTCGGTTTGCGGAAATCGATATCATAGCACAGGACCGAGAAGAGCTCGTTTTTATTGAAGTGAAATACCGTCATGACAGTAAAAAAGGGACTCCTCTTGAAGCTGTTACACCGAGCAAACAGAAGCGTATATATAATGCAGCCAAATTCTTTCTGATGGAGCATAAATATGATATCGAAAATACATGCATAAGATTCGACGTTGTGGGCGTGGAAGGTGATAAAACAGAGCATATAAAAAATGCATTTTAACAGTTAATATCCTCTTTACAAGGCTATATATGTATTGTAGAATAGAAAAGTATGTTTATGTAATATGGACAAGATATACCCTCTATGAAAAATCAGGGTAAACGTATTTAAAATTTTGGAAAAACAGGACAGATATATGGCTAAGAAAATGGTAGCCATCGTTGGTCGTCCCAACGTTGGTAAATCAACACTTTTTAATACATTGGCAGGTGAAAGACTTTCTATCGTTAAGGATACTCCGGGAGTAACCCGTGACAGAATCTATGCTGATGTTGAATGGTTAAATAATAAGTTTACAATTATAGATACAGGTGGAATCGATGATGGTGCGGAAGATATCATCATGAGATCCATGAAAGAACAGGCTGAGATAGCAATTGAAACATCAGACGTTATAGTTTTTGTAACCGATGTCAGAGCCGGTGTTACAGCAGCTGATATCCAGGTTGCAGATATGCTCAGAAAATCTAAAAAGCCTGTTGTTCTTTGCGTTAATAAGGTTGATGATTTCGAAAAGTTTGAATCATTTGTATATGAATTCTATAACCTTGGTATAGGAGATCCGTATCCGGTTTCTGCTGCTAACAGACAGGGACTCGGAGATATGCTCGAGAAGGTTGTGGAAGAACTTGGTCTGGGTGAGAACAGCGGTGAGTATGACGATGATGAAGATACTCCGAAGATTGCTGTTATCGGTAAGCCAAATACCGGAAAGTCTTCAATGATCAACCGTCTTATCGGATCTGAGCGTCTTATAGTTTCGAATATAGCCGGAACCACAAGGGATGCCATAGATACCAGAATAAAGAGAAACGGTCGTGAGTATATATTCATAGATACAGCCGGACTCAGACGTAAAAGTAAGATTAAAGACGAAATTGAGAGATACAGTATCATCAGAACTGTTGCGGCAGTTGAAAGATGTGATATTGCTATCCTGGTAATAGATGCCGAAGAAGGCGTAACCGAACAGGACACAAAGATTGCCGGAATCGCACATGAGCGAGGCAAAGGTATGATCATAGTAGTTAACAAATGGGATCTTGTTGAAAAAGAGACCAATACTATGAAGAAGATGGAGAAGGAAATCCGTCAGAAACTCGCATACATGCCTTATGCTGAGATGCTTTTTGTTTCTGCACTTACAGGACAGCGTCTCAATAAGCTTTATGAGACCATCGACAATGTAGAGCAGTACTGTTGCCTCAGAGTACAGACCGGTGTTCTTAATGAGATTCTTGCAGAGGCTGTTGCGGAAAATGAACCGCCTAACGATAAGGGTAAGAGGCTTAAACTGTTTTATATCACTCAGGTATCGGTTAAGCCGCCTACATTTGTGCTGTTTGTAAACAGCAAAGAGCTGGCACATTTCTCTTATGTAAGATATATCGAGAATAAACTTCGAGAGGCATTTATCTTCAAGGGAACACCTGTCAGAATTATTATCAGGGAAAGAAAAGAGAAAGAACTATGACGATTCTTCTTAGAATAGTTTGTTTGATTGTTGGATATGGATGCGGTCTTCTTCAGACCGGTTTTATACTCGGAAAACTTAGTGGTACAGATATAAGGCAGCATGGAAGTGGCAATTCAGGTACGACAAATGCACTCAGAGTGCTCGGTTTTAAAGCCGGACTTGTCGTATTTCTCGGTGATTTCTGCAAATCTTTTATCCCATGTCTTATTACAAGACTTTTGCTAAAAGGATTATATCCTGATACTTTTCTGTTGTATGTTTTATATGTTGGATTTGGCGCTGTGTTAGGTCATATATTTCCATTTTACCTTGGCTTCAAGGGTGGAAAGGGTATTGCCACTATCGGTGGTACTATTGTAGGACTTCTCCAGCCGCTAATGATCTTAATCCTTCTCATACTTTTTGTATCAACGGTTGCGATCACAAGATATATGTCGGTCGGATCAATCTCTCTGATGGTTGAAGTGGTTATAGCTTATATCATATTTGGTATCAAAGGACTTCTCTGTTTTAATCTGAGCATACCATCTTCAAAGAATGACTTTATTGAGAGCATTGTAGTAGTTGTTCTTTTTGCGGGAATAGCAATCTACAAGCATAAGGCAAATATCATCAGACTTATTAATCATGAGGAAAGTAAGTTCCACTTTAAAAAGCAGGAGGGGGTTTAATATGAAGATATGTGTATTGGGAGCAGGAAGCTGGGGTATAGCACTTACCAGACTTCTTGATCTGAATGGGCATGAAGTTACAGTATGGTCTATTGACCCTGAAGAAGTATCCATGCTTAAAGAATATTCACAGCATAAAACAAAGCTGCCGGGTGTAATGCTTCCGGGATCTATCAGTTATACAACAGATATGAAGGAAGCTCTGGAAGGTAAAGAACTTGTTGTTATGGCAGTTCCTTCACCATTTATCAGAAGCACATCCAAGTCAGCTGCACCATATATAGCAGATGATACTATTATCGTAAATGTAGCAAAGGGTATAGAAGAGGATTCTCTTCTTAGACTTTCTGAAGTTATCAATCAGGAGATTCCCGGGGCTAAGGTTGCAGTTCTTTCCGGACCGAGCCATGCAGAGGAAGTCGGAAAGTCTATGCCTACTACAGTAGTTGTCGGCGCTGCCGATAAAGCACTTGCAAAGAAAGTTCAGGATGTATTCATGAATGATTTCTTCAGAGTATATATTAGTCCTGATATGATAGGAATAGAGCTTGGCGGAGCACTTAAGAATGTCATAGCTCTTGCGGCCGGTATAGCAGACGGACTCGGATGCGGAGATAATACCAAGGCTGCACTTATAACAAGAGGTATTCATGAGATAACAGCCCTTGGTACTGTAATGGGCGGAAAGGCTGAAACATTTTCGGGACTCTCGGGAATAGGAGATCTTATCGTTACATGTGCATCACAGCACAGCCGTAACAGAAGAGCAGGATTCCTCATGGGACAGGGAAAGTCTTACCAGGAAGCTATGGATGAAGTACAGATGGTTGTTGAAGGAGTATTTTCAGCAAAGGCTGCTATGGATCTTGCCAATAAGTATGATGTTGAGATGCCTATCGTTGAGAATATCAATAAGGTTCTCTTCGATAACTATTCAGCCGAGGACGCGCTTCATGAGCTTCTTACCAGAGACAGGAAGAAGGAGACGGAATCACTGTCGTGGACAAATTAGATATAAAACTGGATGTATTTGAAGGCCCGCTCGACCTGCTCTTACATCTGATTGAAAAGAATAAATATAATATATTTGATATACCTATAGTTGAGATAACGCAGCAGTATCTGTCATATCTCGATTCTATGGAAGAAGAGAATATGGACGTGATGAGCGAGTTTCTGGTTATGGCAGCGACACTCATTTCCATAAAGTCCAAGATGCTCCTTCCTAAGGAAGAGGAAGAAGAGGGTGAAGAAGAGGAAGACCCAAGAGCTGAACTCGTTAAGAGTCTCCTTGAGTACAAGATGTACAAGTATGCTTCCCTCGAACTTAAGGATATGTCTATAGATGCGGCAAATGCATATTTCAAAGGAGCTTCTATTCCAAAAGAAGTAAAGGAAGTCAAAGAGGAAGTAGATCCTGCAGAACTTATCGGAGATCTGACCATGCAAAAACTGAGTCAGATATTCCAGACACTTCTTAGACGTGAGATAGACAGAGTCGATCCTGTCAGAAGTAAGTTCGGAACGATCACCCGTGATGAGATAAAACTCGAAGACAGAATGGTAGAGATAAGATCTGAGATAAAGGGACTCAGAAGTATCAACTTCAGAACCCTTCTCGGAAAAAGAAGAGGAAAGCTGAATATAATCGTTTCATTTCTTGCCATCCTCGAGCTTATGAAAACAGGTGCTCTGACTATAAGACAGGACGAAATGTTTGGTGAGATTCTGATTGACTCTCTTGAATAGGGTATGAAGAGGAAAAAATAATGAAAAACATTTACAAACCCTCTATTGAAGCTATCCTTTTTGCGATAGGCGGTGCGGTGGAGGAGTCCAGACTACTGGCTGCTCTTGGTACTGAAGAGGAACCTGCTGATAAGAAGGCGTTCAAAGAAGCTGTTAATGAACTCATTGAAGAGTACGATAGCGAAGACAGGGGAATTCGTCTTATCGAGCTTGATGGTAAGTATCAGCTGTGTACTAAAAATGAATACTATGATGTTCTTGCGAAGATAGTCAATATGCCGAAGAAGCATGTTCTGACAGATGTTCTTCTCGAGACACTTTCTATAGTAGCTTATAAACAGCCCGTTACAAGGGCAGAGATAGAAAAGATACGAGGCGTTTCCTGCAGCCATGCTGTGAATCGACTTGTTGAATATAATCTTATCGCGGAAGTCGGAAGACTCGATGCTCCGGGACATCCTATCCTTTTTGGAACTACAGATGATTTCCTGAGAAGTTTCGGAATCTCTTCCATGGATGAACTTCCCGATATATCACCTGACAAGATAGAGGACTTCAGAAAACAGGCTGAAGAGGAAGCCGGAATCGAGGTTACTACCTAATATGAAAGTTTTTTTGGTAATCCTTGTCATACTTCTGATAATGGCGGCTGCAGTCGTGGTAGAGAGTTACCGTGAACTCAGGCAGATTCGTCTTACCAGATATGCGATTACTGACAAAAGCATACCGGCTCAGTTAAAGGGTAAAAGTCTTATCTTTCTTTCAGATTATCATGAAGCCATAGAAGGGCAATTAAATGACCGAATAATCAAAAAGATTGATTCGGTAAAGCCGGCAGCCATACTTCTGGGCGGAGATATGCTGAATGGAAAGAATCCTATGGAAGACGTTTCTCCGGCGTCAGACCTTATAATTGGTCTCGCTGAGAAATATCCCGTATACTATGCTTTCGGAAACCATGAGAAGAAGGTCATTTCCGATTATTACGGTACAAAGCATTTATGGGATGAATATACCGAGAAACTTGGGGACAGCGCACATTTCCTGCTGAATGAATGCGTCAGTCTTGATAGTATCGGTCTGGGAAATGTAACTCTTTACGGACTTGATATTCCTTTAGAGTATTATTCGAGATTCTCTTATCCCAAGCTGGATAGTTACAACATATCCGGAATGCTCGGGAAAAGAAAACCCGGAGAGTATTCGATTCTTCTTGCCCATACTCCTGATTTTATCGATGGTTATGCAGATTGGGATGCAGACCTTGTTCTATCGGGACATTTTCATGGAGGACTGGTCAGGTTACCGCTTCTTGGCGGTTTAGTATCTCCGAGACTCAGACTTTTTCCAAAGTATGATTACGGACGATACAGATCGGGGGATACGACGATGATCGTTACAAACGGGATCGGGCAGCATTCTTTAAAGATCAGAATCGGGAATATTCCTGAAATCGTTGTTTTAGACTTTAAGTAAACAAAAAAAATTTAATCTGGAAAGCGTTAATAAGAATGTTAAAAGTAGTAAAAATTGTATTAATTTGTCTCGTTGTGGGACTTGCGGTTGCTTATTTTACACCTGTTTATCTTTGTAGAACAGTATATTATCCCGGTACAGTTATAAACGGGATACAATGTGGATTTAAAACTCCTGATTATGTGGAACACATAATACATGAGAAAGCCTCGGATTATAACCTTGAGTTAAAGTTCCGAGATGGAAAAGAGACTATCAACGGAGAAGATGTATCTCTTAAGCTGGATTATATGACAGCTCTTCAGGAGATAAAAGCAAATCAGAATCCGTTTTATTGGCTTACTACATTTGTAAACCATGAGTATAAAATAGATAAGATCATCACATTTGATGAAGATCTTGTAAAGAAGAAGTTAGATAAGTTCAAGGAACTTAAGCGTGCAAATATGAAGAGTCCTAAGAATCCTACTATCGAATTCAAGGATGGTAAAGCTGTTGCCATAGCCGGTGACCAGGGTAATAGCATCAAGGATCTTAGTGTTGTAGATAATCTTGTATGTGACTGTATCAGATATCTTAAGCCTGAACTTGATATAGATGCAGAAGGATGCTATGAAGCTTCTCAGTTTAATGTTGAAAGCCCGGGCGTTAAAAAATGTCTGGATTACTGTAATCAGATTGCCGGTCTGGATATAGAGTATGATTATGCTGGAAAGTATATCGCATTTACTCCTGAAGAACTTTATTCTACTATCGATATATCAAGTACATACGATACAAAGATTAATGAAGGAAAAGTTGAAAGATTACTTACCAAGTTCTCTGCAGAGCACGATACATTCGGTAAAACTCGTAAGTTTAAAACTCGAGGCAAAGACGTGCTCCAGCTTGATAGTGAAGACTATGGATGGCTTATCTCTGTAGAAGAAGAGGCACCTGCTCTTTATGAAGATATAGCTCGTAAGAAGAATGTTAAGAGAGAACCTGCATTTGATTGCAGAGCTTATACATATATAGATGAGAATAACGACATCGGCGACTTCTATTGTGAAGTTAATATCGGTGCACAGCATATGTATGTATATCAGAACGGCAAGATGGTCCTTGAATCTGATTTCGTATCTGGTTGTGTTGCTAATGGTCACGGAACACCTGGTGGACTTTATTACATAACATTTAAGCAGAGCCCTGCTGTACTTAAGGGTGCTGATTACGAAGTAAATGTTTCATATTGGATGCCATTTAACGGAGGTATCGGTTTCCACGATGCTAACTGGAGAGGTGCTTTCGGTGGTGACTTATATTATTACGGCGGATCACATGGATGTGTAAATATGCCTTATTATGCAGCACAGGAGCTCTACGGTATTGCTGAAGAAGGAATGCCTGTAATAGTTTATTGATTCGATAAGAGTCAATAAAAGATTGACATTGTTATATGAAAAAAATATAATAAAAAAAGTTATCATTTTAACTTGAAAGGAAGTGTGAATATGAAAACTAAAGTTTTATCACTTCTTGTGGACAACACTTCCGGTGTGCTCAGCCGTGTATCCGGAATGTTCAGTAGAAGAGGCTATAATATTGACAGCTTAACAGTAGGCGTCACTCAGGATCCTAAGTATTCTAGGATGACTGTTGTCGTCTCAGGTGATGACAAGATACTTTCGCAGATTAAAAGCCAGCTGAACAAGCTTGAGGATGTGGTTGATATAGTTGAGCTTAAAGATGGTGAATCTGTCTGCAGAGAACTTGTGCTTGTTAAGGTCAAGGCTAATATAGAAGAAAGACAGCAGATCATATCTGTTGCCAACGTTTACAGAGCTAATATCGTTGACGTATCTCCGGATTCTCTTATGATCGAGATCACGGGAAATGTCAATAAGATTCAGGCATTTATCAATCTTCTTGATGGCTTTGATATAGAGCAGATAGTAAGAACAGGTATCACCGGTCTTACTCGTGGTTTATATGCTAACA
>JAFZXD010000068.1 GCA_017616955.1 Eubacterium sp.
AAAGATTACAGTTTTGATATTCCGGGAGAATCGTTCAATGTCATTTTTCAGGAGCCTGAAAAATATACAACTCCTCCGGAGGGTGCCGAAAGTTTTGAGGAACTTTTTGCAAGAACGGGAGAATTCCTTCGGGAAAAGGTTGATCCCGAACTTGAAAAAGGGAAGGATGTTCTTATAGTGGGACATGGTGCTATGAATTCAAGCATTGTATCGCAGATAAGAAATTATTCCCGTAAAGATTTCTGGAGTGGCGGAATAGAGAACTGCAAGCTGATGAGACTTAAATAACAGAGGTGTGACATGCTCTTAATATATTACATGATCGCTATTAATCTTATCGCATTTATATTTTATGGAATAGATAAGAGAAAGGCGATAAAGGGAAGCAGAAGAATTCCTGAGAAAACACTGATTCTGCTGGTAGTGATCGGTGGTGCATTTGGCGGATTTCTCGGAATGAAACTTTTTCATCATAAGACACAGAAGAAAAAGTTTTATATCACAGTTCCTGTCTTTATGGTTTTGTATCTGGCTGTTATTATCTTCTGCGTTTGGCAGAAATGTTTTGTATAATACGATTAAAAAGGTATAATCGGAAATGAGGTGTATATGAAAGCAGTTTATCTTGAAGAAGGTGCAGTCAACAGAGGAGATATCACTCTTGAGCCGATCACTTCGATAATGGAAACAGTAGTTTATGACAATACTACAGAAGAAGATAAGTATGAGCATATTGGAGATGCGGAAGTTGTATTCTCCAATAAGGTTGTATTCGATGAAGAGACATTTCAGCGTCTTCCTAACCTTAAGTATATCGGCGTTTGTGCTACGGGATATAATGTAATAGATCTTGAGGCGGCAAATCGTCATGGGGTTGCCGTGACAAATGTCCCTGCCTACAGTACTGAGTCGGTGGCTCAGCTTGCATGGGGATTCATACTGGAATGCGCAGGAAAGATTGGTTTACATAACGCAAGTGTTCGCGACGGTGACTGGGTTAAGTCTGAAACATTCTGTTACTGGCTGAGTCCGATAACTGAGCTTGCCGGTAAGACTATAGGTATCGTCGGATTCGGAAATATCGGAAGCAGGATGGCGGAAATCGCGCTTGCGTTCAGAATGAACGTTCTTGTATATACAGCTCATCCTGATAAGTATATCAAGGATGCGGAAGAACTAAATAAGCGTTCGGAAGCTACTCTTAGGTTTGTTTCACTTGATGAGGTATGGGAGAAGTCAGATGTTATATCGCTTCACTGCCCGATGACAAAAGAAACTGAGAAAATCATATGCAGTGATAACATTTCCAAGATGAAGGATGGAGTTATCATAGTAAATGTTTCAAGAGGTGGTCTTGTTGCCGAACAGGATCTGGCAGATGCTCTTAAGAGCGGTAAAGTTTCAGGGGCAGCAGTAGATGTTGTTTCTGTAGAACCGATGGCGGAAGATAATCCGCTTCTTACTGCTCCGAATATCTGTATCACACCGCATATGGCATGGGCCAGTGTGGAAGCCAGGATCAGGCTGATCGATGTAGTTGCAGGTAATCTGAAGAGTTATCTGGAAGGCGGAACACAGAATCGCCTTGTTTGATTCTGAAGATGTGTAGCAGGACGTGGTTTTTAAGAAGAGGATAAAATGAGAAAGATACTAATAACCAACGATGACGGAATTGAGTCGGATAGACTTCTGCGTTTAGTTAAAGTAGCGAAGGAGTTTGGTGAGGTATGGGTTGTGGCACCGGATGGCCAGAGGAGCGCCTGTTCACATTCCATAACAGTCCATGGTACGGTAGATATATATCCTTTTGATCTGGGAGTTGAAGGGGTTAAGGCATTTACCTGCAGCGGAACTCCGGGAGACTGTGTGAGGGTAGGCAGTCTCAGCGTTATGCCATATAAACCGGATGTTGTTCTTTCGGGAATAAACCGAGGATATAATTCGGCTACGGATATTCAGTATTCGGGAACATGTGGGGCTGCATTTGAAGCGGCATTTCAGGAGTATCTAGGTATAGCTATATCTGAGGGATTCCGTGGTCATCATGATGTAACAGATAAGTATCTCAGAGATATCCTGGCGGAAGTAATAGATAAGAAGCTTGGATTCGGTGAGATATGGAATATTAATTTCCCGGAATGTCCTCTTGAGGATTTTCAGGGTATTCTAAGGGATAGAACTGTATCTGTCGGTAAGTTCTATAAAGACAGCTATAAGGTAGTTAAGACACTTCCTGATGGCGGTAAAAGATATGAGATAGATGGTAAAGAAGTGCGCGAGTCTGAGGAGGGCAGCGACCTCAGGGCACTCTTTGACAACTATATATCAATAGGGATTGTTAAAAATGTTGGGTTATAAAATAATTTACACGGGGGAGAACCATGTTAAAGAATTTTAAAACTAACGAAGTAAAAGTAACTGAAGGTCTGTTCAGAAAAAGAATGGACATCAACATCGAGTATCTGAAGGAGCTGGACGACACATGTCTTCTTCAGAACTACTATTTTGAGGCTGGTATCATAATTCCGGGGATAATGACTCTGGAAAAACCGGAGGACGCGAATCTCCACTGGGGATGGGAGTCTCCAACCTGTCAGCTGAGAGGACATTTCCTTGGACATTATATGTCTGCGGTTGCTGCGATCATCGCGAATGATGGAAATGCCATCTTGGACGCTAAGCTTAGACATATTGTTTCTGAGCTTCGAAGATGTCAGGAGCTTAACGGTGGCCAGTGGGCTGGTCCGATTCCGGAAAAGTTCTTTGAGGTCATGACTACAGATCGTTATATCTGGTCGCCTCAGTACACCATCCATAAGCTGCTTATGGGACTTCTGGACGCATATAAATATACCGGTAATGAAGAGGCTCTTCTTGTCCTTTCCGGAATGGCTGACTGGTTTATTGATTGGACAGAAGATATGAAGCATAGAGCGCCGGATACCATCTTCAAAGGTGAACAGGCCGGTATGCTGGAACTCTGGGCAGATGTATATGCAGTGACCGGTGATGAGAGATACAAGACTCTGGCTGAGACTTATAAAGGTCAGGGACTCTTTAAACTCATAAAGTCCGGAAAAGATTCTCTTACGGATGAACATACGAACGCAAGTATTCCGATCATACAGGGAGCTGCAAAGATGTATGAGCTTACTGGAGATGATGAGTGGAGAAAGATTGTAGAAGGATTCTGGAAGAGCGCTGTTACAGATAGAGGCATGTATGCCACAACAGGTGCCAATGCCGGGGAGTTCTGGATCCCACCAAAGAAGATGGGTGAATACAGAGGAGACCGCGGACAGGAATTCTGTACAGTATACAATATGGTCCGTGTTGCACAGTATCTCTTCAAGTGGACCGGTGATTCAAAGTATTCGGACTATATCGAGAGATGTATCTATAACGGCTATCTTGCACAGCAGAATAAGGATACCGGAATGCCTACGTATTTTCTTCCGATGACAACAGGTTCGAAGAAAAAGTGGGCTACCAAGAGAAATGACTTCTGGTGTTGCCAGGGAACTATGATACAGGCAGAAACCAGATTTCCTGAGATGATTTATT
>JAFZXD010000069.1 GCA_017616955.1 Eubacterium sp.
CTCTGTATTCTCTGTAGGTCCCTCAAGAAAGCTCTCATCGCCTGTATACGGAGTATAGTTATAAGCAATAAATTCTCTTACATTACATTCTTCTTTCCAAAGACGGCCTGTAAAACCATCCCATTCATCAAACGAAAGCATTAAATCTTTCTGCATTTTTGACATCCTCCCGTTATTTTGACATTACGCCAAATGTATTTCTTTTTAACAACTCTCCTGTTGTTACTGCTGTATGATATTATCTTTCAGCAGTAAGTTCCTTGATTTAAATCAAGAAACACGCAACTTTAACTTGATTGTAATCAAGTTTCATACTCCATAGAGACTTCTGAGCCTTTTATAATCCATAACGGCCAGCTTTCCCTTACCTACTCGTTCTATTATTCCATCGTTTTCCATTTCCTTCAGTTTTCTGCTCACAGTTTCCGAACGAAGGTTAACACTGGCAGCTATATCGTCCAGCTTAAGCTCCAGACATTCTCCCGTTCTTCTTTCCTCACTATATAGCAGAAATCCGGCAATTCTGGATAATGGATCTTCAGCAGCAAGATACATATTTCTGGCATTTGCATCACGAAGTTTACGACTGAGAAGCATGATGATACCCTTGGCGATATCCTTCTTCTTAAGTGCTCTCTCAAAGTCTTCTCTCATTATCTGATAGTATCTTACCTTAGTCTGACATACACCATTGTAAGGAAATGTACTGTTATCAAGCAGCATACTCTCCCACAGGAATTCATTATCCGAAAAGATACCGACTATCCTCTCGTGTCCCATAGAATCATATCTCGTAAGCTTTATACTTCCTTCCAAAATAAGATAAACACTGTCAACCTTGTCACCTTCTCTGAAAAGATAACTGTTGGTTCGCGCAATCTTAAAAATGGCCCCCTTCATGAGAACCGTTCTGTCAGCAGCTGGTAAGCTTTCAAAAAGTGTGTTTTCCGGCATAATTCTCTCCCATACTGAAAAAACGATACAGAACCTACATTACTATACGGGTTTTGCTGTGTCAATGTTCAAAATAGCCAAAACGCTACACCATATAGTGGGCTTTTGAGTAAAACATACTATATGCTGTAAAATATCATCTTCTATTAACTAAAAACACCCGGAATCATATGCTTAATCCCGGGTGCAGTTATCCTATTTGATTATATTTCAGACTCCCATCCGTCAAGGAATTCCTTAAGTCTGTTTCTCTCTTTTTCTATAATTCTCTTATCCTGAGAATTCAAAGCCAGCTCAAATTTTCTGACCTCTCTCTCAAGATAGTCTCTGTCGATACCCAATGCCTCCGCATAAAGTCTTTCGGCACGAAGAAGAACAAGACGGTTTTCCTCCTGATCTCTCGGATGGATCTTCAGATAAGAAAGCTCTTCAAAACGCCTCTCTATCTCTTCATCCGTCATCTCCGTGTACTGACCTTTTATAATCTTACGATACTTCTTATCGGTGGATATAACTCTGGCCTCCACCTCAAGTATCGAATTAATATCGTAAGTATAAGTTACATCCACAGCCTCTTCGCCGGACTTATTCTTCGGAACCTCAACCTCAAGAACTCCCAGTTCCAGATTATTCTTAGCCATTCGGCTTTCGCCCTGAAGAACATTCAGAGTAATCCTCGTCTGGTTATCATGAACCGTATAAAATCTCTCGGTTCTGCTGGCAGGAATTATAGTATTTCTCTCTATGATAGGACAATAGTGTCCGCCTTCCTTTATGCCTTCTCCCAGTTCAACCATAACTTCCGTACCGAGAGTAAACGGACATACATCTGTGAGAATAACTTCCTTGATTGATTCAACTCTCTCCTTCATAGCTCCCTGAACAGCTGCTCCGAGCGCTACCGCCTCATCAGGACTTATGCTAGTATCAGGAAATGTATGGAAGAGTTTGCTGACAAATGTCCTAACACCGATATACTTTGTACCGCCTCCGACAAGCACAACCTTGTCTATATCCGAAAGCTTCAGCTTCGCATCGCTGAGCGCTCTTTTTACAGGGATACGGATTTTTTCATACAGAACTTCGCATTCTTTTTCATAATCCGCAAACTTGATCTCAGCCTCATAGTTTTCATCGTTGATCTTACACTTCATGGTCACAGAAGCTTTTTCGGACAATTCCTTCTTGCAAGATTCAGCTGCTTTATGAACAAGTGCTTTCTCTCTGTAACTCATATCATCTTTATTGAGAGACGGAAACTTCTTGTAGAACATTTCCTCAACAATAAGAGTAAAGTCTTCTCCTCCGAGATAGTTATCACCCGCTACAGCTCTGACCTCAAGTATAGGTGCGAAGTAATCCAGGATAGAAACATCCAGTGTACCTCCTCCAAGATCGAAAACCAGATTCTTTGACGGTTTCTGTTCATTGTATAATCCGTAAGCTATGGCTGCCGCCGTAGGCTCACTTATAATTCTTTCAACCTTAAGACCGGCAAGTTCACCTGCTCTTTTGGTTGCTTTTCTTCTCATATCATTAAAATATGCCGGAACGCTTATTACAGCCTCTTCTACAGGTTCACCAAGATAGTGCTCAGCATCTTCCTTCAGACTGCGTAGCACAAAAGACGACAATTCTTCAGCGGTGAATTCTTTATCACCAAGTCTGAACTTTTTGTCGCTTCCCATATCTCTCTTAAAGACAGATGCACTGGTATCAGGATAGAGACGCAGTCTCTCCTGAGCAGTTTCACCTACATAGACATTTTCATCCTCATCTATGCTGACAACCGATGGTGTGAGATTCTTTCCCAGTCTGTTGGGGATCACCTTCGGTCCTTCATCCGTATAATAAGCCACAAGGCTGTTTGTAGTTCCTAAATCTATTCCTATTATCATTTTAACTCCGCTTAAAAGTGGTCTTAACCTTCTTCCAGTTTTTTCTCCAGTTCCCTAACAGCAAGAAATGATTCTGTATCATCCTTACTTGCCATCCATGCAATCTTATAGAATCCAAGTGCATCTTTCAGTCGTCCTTCCGACTCATAATACGATGCAAACAGCAGAAGTCTGTCTGTACAAGTAGCATAGTGACAGCTATCGCATCTGATACAATTCTCTGCTTTATTGCTGTAAGAAAGCGCACTCTTACTGTCACCAAGACCAAGCATTATATTTGCAACATACTGAAGACGTATTGGTCTCATCTTCGGAAATGACAGATATTTCTCTACGCTTCCGAACAGTTTCATTATACTCTTCATAGCATGATTTGCAATCTCTTCGCTTTCTTTTTTCTTTCCGTTCATAAACAAGAGGTAGGAATAAACCGAATAAAAATCAACCAGTTCTCTGTCCGTACATCTCTCGTCTTCTTCAGGAAATCTCTCTATAAAAACCTTCTTTGTAGTGAATCCAAACTTGGATTTACGGATCTCGCTGGTTTTGATCATTTTCAGACTCAGAGCATCCGCATAATACTCCGCAGCTTTATCATACTGTCTCAGGTTTCTGTAATAATCACCCATATCCGCATAGATATCTGCCATAAATCCTCTGTCATGATCGGATACAAGCTCTCTCTTTACGTCATACCCTTTATCGCGCATGAAAGCTTTGAGCTTCTTTTTTCTTTCTTTGATAAGTTTCTCATCATCCGAAAGAACCGCTCTGTAGACTCCCTTAATAAGTATTCTGAATATCTGATAGTTAAACCATCTGTTTCCGCTATCATTATATCTCTTCTCGTAGATATCACATATCTCATCTATCTCTCTGAGTGAATTTGTCACGTCATTCATTTTAGTATAGAGGATAGACAATCTCTCTTTAAGATTGATGGTCGTGTTGAACTTCTCTATGCAGCGTTTCAGATATTGAATCGCCATCTCATAATCTTCTCCCACCTCACAACATTTTGAGGCATTTATATATGGATTAGGAGTGTCATTTGCATCATCAACTTCTATCGCCTTATCGAATTCAATCTTCGCATCCACGAATCTGTCCATCTGCATCAAAGCAAGACCAACCGCATTATGAGCATACACATTATTAGGTGCTTTCTCAACAGCTGCCTTTGCATCAGCCAAAGCCTTGTCAGTTTCAAAACCATCAAGATACAGAAGTGTTCTCTCAATCCTGTAATAATCATCATCAACTATCTCAAGCTGATTCGTAGCCATCTTTACAGCTCTTTTATAATCCTCTTCATTCTCACCGTTCAGATACTTCTTTTGGTAAATGTCCATAAGTCGGTTATTTACCGCTCCATGTCCGCTATCCTTCTTAAGACATTCATAATACTGCTCTATAGCTAGACTTTCTCTTTCGGTCCTTCTGAGATATTCCCCATATTCAAAATTGACATTTGCATCATCAGGGAAGATGCTCATCATCTTCTTATACAGAGTTTCAGCCTCGCCATGCTTCTCTTCCCACTCATAGATATCTGTAAGTCTCCAAAGAAGGGCTTTATCATCAGGACTTTTTTCCAATCCCTTCATAACATACATATGAGCTTTATCCAGCTGGTTTCTCTCACCATTCTGGCTGCGCTGATTCATATAGAATGAGGAAATGTCCGCATAGAATGCCATCTTATCTTCCATGTCACTCTTTCCGTCAGACAGATTCTTCTCAACTTCAAGATAGATTTTTTCAGCCTCTGCATCCTTATCCTGTTTGCAGAGATGTTTTGCCTCCAGCATTCGAAGTTCATCACTTACAACCTCTGCCTCTCTAGCTCTCGCAAGTACACCGTCAACATCGGACTGCTGGTTAAATATCATAAATACCTTTACGGCATATACATAAGCCTTGGCATATGCAGGAAAATCTCTTGTTATATTGTAATAATCATCTATTACAAGCTGAGCATCGCGCATCTCATATGCGGTTTCCTGTCTGTGAATATACGCAGGAATGCAGTGATCCACAAGTTCGATCATATCATTCCACACTGTCATAGCCTCCGGATATTTCTTCAGACTATGAAGCAGCTTTCCATATGACTCTTCATAAAACAAAAGTTCATTTATATCTCTGTAATGCTCTTTTAAAGTTGATACCGCCAGCTCATAATTCTCCAACGATTCATCATACTTCTTTAATTCCTCGGCACAGGCAGCAACCATATAATAACAGAAACTTCTCCTGTCGAGTCTCTCCTTATCTTTATCAGTCAACTCTTCCCCGGCTTCTTTGCGAGCTTCAATCTTCTTCATCTGCTCATTCCATTTCAGAAGATAAGGATAAGCTTCCTCAAATCTGTCCATATTGAAATAATTTCTTCCGTACAGACTGTTGTATCCGTACTCTATAGACTCATCCGGTTCTATCTTTTCAAGCA
The DNA here is from genome assembly GCA_017616955.1 of Eubacterium sp. Taxonomy (GTDB): domain Bacteria; phylum Bacillota; class Clostridia; order Lachnospirales; family Lachnospiraceae; genus Eubacterium_Q. The sequence goes on from JAFZXD010000069.1 coordinate 5,305, forward strand.
GTTCAAGTACACCTTCGGCATCCTCACGTCTGAACATAGCCCAAGCCATCTCGAGTTTATCTTCCTTGGAAAACTCCTTGGAATCGGCATTATCACGATAACTCTCAACTGCTGCACAACTGATATCTTTAAGAAGCTTTACAGCTTCGTTATCTCTTGAATTGATGTCCAAAACCTTGATTATGGTATCGCTGGCTTCCTTCATCTCACCTTTAAGCATGAGAATAAGACTCTTACATTTAAGAGCCATAAGAAATGTGCCTCTGTCCGATAATATACATTCTATTATCTCTTCACATCTCTTTAATCTGTCTTCATCTACAGTCCCATCTTCTGCCATCTTCGCAAGCAGTAAAAATACTGCAGTAGACATCATATAATAATCTGCCTCTGCTTCATTTTCTTCAGATATAAGTCTCGCTGAATACTTGAGAGCCTCTTCCTTACACCCGGTCATCTCAAGTGCTCTGAGTCTTCCGGCTATCTCTATCGGATGACATATATCAAACGCCTTCATATATTCAAGAGTACTGCAAAGCGATGCTATAGTTTCCTCTAGTCTTTTTGCAATCTCTTCTTTTTCGGTCTCATCCATCTCATCGCTTTTTCTGCGAGCATATGAATCAAACCTGAGTCTGTTCACTGTATCGATTATATTGACAAGATTACTTCCCTCTCTGAGATATCCGTCTTCAAAAACATCATAATTCTCATTCAGACTCGGCTCGGGATTCCCTTCAAACTTAACCTCCGTCAGAATCTCGCCATATTTATTCTCTGACTCACTTCTGGAAGCAAGTCTTGAGAACTCAAAGAAATCTTCATTCTTAGCTCGAAACTCAATATAGTTCAGATATTCTTCGGGAAACATTTCTGCAAGTGCGGCGTGCTCCGCCGTAAAGCAAAATGTCTGATCAAAGAGTGCCCATATATTGTGAGGATACTGATAATGATCCATCGTATATACAAGGAACGCTTCTCTCATATCGTCCGCCGTATCAAGTTCGGTACACTGAGGTGCATCAAGCCACTCTTTCCAGAGATCTTCGTTAAGACGTGTCTCGAGATTGCTGTATATCTCCGCAGCTCTGTCCATATGTCTGTCTATATCATTTTTCTCGGAATCAGGTTTATCCGAAGCAGTAACCCTTCCATTGTTCTCGGATTTTTTTAATTCCTCTGCAGCATACTTAACAGCCTCTTCATATGCATTTCGAAGCTTCTTGAATCCCTCCGGATCATCCTCGGGATTAACCTTTACAAGCTGTGTTCTGTATGCAGTTTTCAGTTCTTCTTCATCGGTTGTCGGATCAATTCCGAGAATACCCCATACCTCTATCTTATCCATAATTCTCTCTTTCCCTGTTTATAATTTCTTTCTTCCCTCTTCCAGTTCTTTCTGATATCTGAGCATCTCTTCGTATATTCTCTTACAGTTATTTCTGTCATCATACTCAAAGAAATCATCAGCTCTCATCCTGTATATTTCTTTCATCTCACAGCCATCTTTCATATAGTCGATAAGAAGTGAAACCAGTTCATCTTTCTTTCTGACTATCTCCCCAAATGCCATGGTGTCATAGTGAAATGTTCCTTCTTCGTAATGCGCTTCCAGTTCTTCCGGATGATAATATACGAGAGGTTTTCTCATATAAGCAAAGTCAAACTGGATACCGCTGTAATCTGTTACCATCAGACTTGACTCACAAAACATCTTCTCATAGCTCATATCACCCACAGAAGGAATGATATCCACATAGTCGTTTGAGTCGAAGTCACCTGCCTGCGGGCTTACTATCGGATGAAGCACATAGGCTATTCTGTAACCGTATCTCTCAGCGGCCTCAATAAGTTTCTTATCATTGATAAGCGAATTATATACCTTAAAATATTCCGTATCCTTGAAGAATGGATTGTAGTCTCTCTCCACACCTTCGTTCTTACTGACAAGCATGGCCGACTGCATTCTCCAGGTCGGAGATATCATGATCTGTTTCTTATCCCTGTTCTCCAGTCCGTCATACCTCGGAACACCGGTAAGTTTGAGCGCGTCGTAGCCTTCGTAATCATAGACCGGATGCATAAGGTTTTCTATCTCATACTTTGATGCACAGAAATACAACCTCGTGTTATCCCTGAGTCTCTGCTGAGCAAGAGCTATCTTCTGAACAGATAAACCATGCTGAACACATACCGTATGAAAATCAACTATTCCCCTTACATATCTTGAATTCTCCAGATAATAATCATTGAATGCAAATACAGTGGAATTGGATACTATCATCATATTCGCATTAAGGAAAATCAGCCTATGAAGGAAGCTTCCCCTCTTCAGAGGCTTATATCCTTCTTCCACCAGTCTCTTATAATCTGAAGCAGATTCATCCAGAAGATAGTATAGTTTGTCCGGTGCTTTCAAATCCTTGTTATCTTCGTTTTTTTCAGATAACATTTTCGAAGCATATTTATACAGATATTCGGACGAATCTCCACCCTTATATATCTTATCGAAGAACATCCAGATATTCTTCTTGGCAAAGTAAGGTCTGGTCACGACCCAAGCTGCTCTAAGCAGTAAAAATTTAAAGCGGTGCAACTGAAATGAACTCAGAAGTTCAAAGCCTATCCCAAGTTCCTTTGCTGCCATCTTCAGCCAACTATAATTCACAATCTTTATTCCTGTAACTATTCTCCCGCCATTCAGAGACATTTCCTGTTCGGTAAGCGCAAGATACTTATCAAAATGCCAATAAGTATTTACAGGATAAGCTGCAAGTCTGCTTGTATGAGACTTGAATTCAAACGCTATCGCGTATTCTTTTTCGTCATATTCTATACAGAAACTGATTGTTTTGTCCTTAGATTCTTCCGAGCTAATCGGAATGCTGACATGGAACGGATATCTCTTATAAGCCGACTCACCGAAATACTTGGTAAGAGAATATCTGTCACACCAAACCGGTTCGTATTTTTTGCCACAGAACTTAAAATAGTATTTTATCTCTTCTTTATCTAATGAATCCGGGAAAGAGCCATCGATTTCCAGGTTCCCGTTTTTATATTCCATAAACTGGATATTACATCTGAGTCTTGAAGAACTGTATATCGGAACATTTCCCTTCATGATAAAAAGCGTTGGATAATTCACACCTATAACATGATGGAATTCATCCGAATGCTCGCCCATATAATCCAGCGCACTCTCCTCCGAATCAAATCCCATATATCGGATTCCCTGCTCAGCTCCGAGTTTCTGAGTATCATACTTAAGCCTGAGCAGCATTCGGCTAAACTGATAATCTCTTGCATACACGGGATAACGATATGCATTCATGATTATCTCATCATCTATAAACTGAAGAGCTTCCACTATCTTGCTTCTGTACTTCAGATTCTCTTCACCCGACAGAACATGTTTATTGGCATTATTCTTATTCGCATTCAATCTGCAAGTGATGTAATACATAGCATAGAATTGAATATAATAAGGTATCTCTCCCTTAGAATCATATTCCGTCAACAGCGGGATCAGATGCTGTGTCATATCCGGTATATACCAGGTCTTGTCATATACACCCTCAAATTCTACGAGGTTTCCGTCTCCCGGATCCCCCTGCTTATATTGATACCCGGCTTCTGTTATAAACTGTCTTCCATCAATCAATCGAATAAGGAACTCCGCTTCATAACTGTAAGTCAGGTTTTTATTCAGTCGAAGTCGTTCTCCCGACTCCTTCTCCATCTCCACTACAGACTCGAGTCTGATCATAACTCCGCAGATTCTGTCCGGAAACTGAAAGAACTTCTTTGGCGTAGCAAGTACTGCAGTTTCATTTGCATCCAGAATATCTGCAAGCTTTTCTGCCATTTCCCATGCTGCGTCGATTCCTTTTTCTTTTTTCTTAAATACATCCCTTTCAGATACAACAAGAAGATACCCTTCCTTATGAGTATCCAAAAAACCGTTAAACTCTTCTATAAATGCATCACGGTCATTTTTCGTAATGATCGATATTTTGCCTTTGGCCAAAGCCATCTTCCTCCCAAATATTTTTCTTCTAACAAGAAAAAGGGACAGATTGTCTGACCTTTGATTCTACAAGGTTAGACCCCGTCCCGCATTTTTTTCCTGATTAAATCTCAGCTATAGCTTCCATCTCAATAAGTACATCTTTTGGAAGTCTTGCAACTTCTACACAACTTCTTGCAGGAAAATCTTTTGTAAAATACTTTGCATAGATTTCATTTACCTTAGCAAAGTCATCCATATTCTTTATAAATACTACTGTCTTAACTACTTTATCAAGTGAAGTACCTGATGCCTCAAGAAGCGCCTTCACATTCTCAAGTGCACGCTCAGCCTGAACTTCGATTCCACCTTCAACAAGTGTGTTAGTTGCAGGATCGATAGGGATCATACCTGATGTGAAAAGCAGATTTCCGATCTGTACTGCCTGTGAATAAGGTCCGATTGCTGCAGGTGCCTTGTCTGTTGCTATTATCTTTTTCATAATATATTCCTCCCTAAATAAGTCTCCAAACGAAGAATCTTTTTTCAAATCTTATAACAGTATAAATCCATATCCGTTTTAAATCAACTCTATGCCATTTTCCTTGATCTCGATCCGGCCTTCCTTGAGCAGTCTTCCGACAGCTCTCTTAAATGCATTCTTACTGATACCGAACTCTTTCTTTATCAGTTCCGCATCGGCCTTATCATTAAATGGCAGATGTCCGCCGTAACTTTCTATGATATCCAGGACCATAGCCGCATCCTTTTACATCTGCTGTGGGATCTCATCTCTCATAGCAAGATCCATCTTTCCATCATCTCTGATCTTAACGATACGACAGTTCACCTCATCACCCACATAGAGATTCTCAAATATCTCACTGGAATGAATAAGTCCGGAACTTCCATAAACAGGAGTCTCGCCGTCACTCAGATTTATCGCCACAAATGCACCGAAATCTTTCTTTACATTATAAACAACTCCGCTTATGTGATCTCCCTTCTTAAGCTCACCGAATTCCTTTCCTTCTGCCGCTTTGCTTAATACGTCTGAGATCTTCATAGATGCCGCAAGTCTCCCTGACTTATCTATATATAACTTAACAAGGTATGATTTCTCCTGCTGTACCTTGATAGTCTGTTCCTTAAATGGCAGGAACAGATCTCTTGAAAGTCCCCAGTCGAGAAATGCCCCTATATCACCAACTGACTTAACCTTAAGTCTTCGGATCTCTCCAAGAGTTATGAGCGGTTCATGTGTTGTCGCAATAGGTCTGTCTTCAGAATCACGATATATAAATACACGTACATTATCGCCCTCTTCACATCCTTCCGGAATCTGTCTTGTCGGAAGCAGTACATCCATAGTTTCAGGTTCATCACCATCCACCGACTTCTTCCAAGTCCTTACCAATCCTTTTCCATCCGTAAGATATGCTCCCACATCTTTGATCCTATCTATTCTCAGAGTATTCCATCTTCCAAGTTCCATATATTATTCCTACTTCCTTTACTGATGTTCTGCAGTATATCACAGATTGCCCCTTTTTTCTATATTTACTATTATCCTGCAATGCTTGACTTTTACTTTATTCGATGTATAATACACTTTAGTGCGTTAAATCGCTAGCGTACTAAGAATAAAACTGTAGCCTAACGGTTACAAAAGGAGACAGAAAAAATGGCTATCAAAATCATTCTTCTAATCATCTTCTTTGCTACTATGATGGCAATAGGTATCTATTCACGTAACAAAGCAAAGAATGTAAACGACTATGTACTTGGAGGACGTACAGTAGGTCCATGGATCTCAGCATTTGCTTTCGGTACATCATACTTTTCATCAGTAGTATTCATCGGATACGCTGGACAGTTCGGTTGGAAATTCGGACTTGCTTCTACTTGGATCGGTATCGGAAATGCATTCATAGGAAGTCTTCTTGCATGGCTTATTCTTGGCCGTAGAACAAGACTTATGACACAGCAGCTTGATGCAAAGACAATGCCTGAGTACTTCGGAAAAAGATTTGATTCAAAATCACTTCGTATCGTCGGATCACTTATAGCATTTATCTTCCTCGTACCTTATACAGCAGGTGTTTACAATGGTCTCTCAAGACTTTTTGGTATGGCCTTCTCTATAGATTATCGTATATGTGTTATCATCATGGCACTTCTCACAGGAGCATACGTTGTGATCGGTGGTTACATGGCTACTGCTCTTAATGACTTTGTACAGGGTATCATCATGCTTATCGGAATCTGTGCTGTTATCGGTGCAGTTCTTGCAGGTCAGGGCGGATTCCTGAATGCAGTAAAAGAGCTTTCCATCATTGAAACAGACCCTTCAGTTACAACTGCTGCACTTGCAGACAGTAAGGGACTTTTCGCAAGCATGTTTGGACCTGACCCACTCAGTCTTCTCGGTGTAGTTATCCTTACATCACTTGGTACTTGGGGACTTCCACAGATGGTACAGAAGTTCTATGCTATCAAAGATGAGAAAGCTGTTAAGACAGGAACTGTTGTTTCAACATTTTTCGCTATCATCATCGCCGGTGGATGCTACTTCCTCGGAGGATTTGGTCGTCTCTTCGCTAACTGCGAAGGAGTTATCGAAACTGCAGCTGATGGTACTGTAAAGGTTGCTTACGACAATATCGTTCCATCAATGCTTTCAACACTTCCAGATATTCTTATCGGTGTCGTAGTAGTACTTGTTTTCTCAGCTTCAATGTCAACACTTTCATCACTGGTTCTTACATCAAGTTCAACACTTACACTTGATCTTATCAAACCACTTATGAAAAAAGACCTTAAAGAGAAGACTCAGCTTAGACTTATGCAGGGACTTGTAATGTTCTTCATTATCATTTCCGTAGTTATAGCATTTAACCCTCCTACATTCATCGCTCAGCTCATGGGTGTTTCATGGGGAGCACTTGCAGGAGCATTCCTTGCACCATTCATGTATGGTCTCTACAGCAAGAAGATAACAAAGGCTTCAGTTTGGGCAAGCTACATCGTCGGAGTTGGTTTCACACTTGCTAATATGATCGCTACAAAGGCAGGAAACCCAATCATTGCTTCTCCTATCAATGCAGGAGCCGCTACAATGATCGCAGGACTTATCATAGTTCCTATAATAAGCATTATTACTCCTAAGCCGGATCAGGCTAAGATAGATGCGATGTTTGCTATCTATGATCATAGAGTATCTGTTAAGGAAACAGAAAACCTCGGAGAATAAATCATATTTCGATCACTATCAATAGATCAAACTATAAACAAACACGGCAACCGATCAATCTCGGTTGCCGTGTTTGTTTTGCTTATGTGCTATTCAATGTATACTCACATTACTTATTATTTGTTAGCTTTATCAAGCGCCTTCTGAGCTGTCTCTGCTGCTTCATCAAGTGCTTCCTTAGCAGATATACCTTCAAGCTCTACCTTATCTGCTGCGATCTTAAGAGCATCGTAGATCTCTCCGCCTGTTGGATCGATAGGTCTGATCGAAGCATGTGATGACTGTGTAAGAGGTACAAGGATCTGAGGATGATCCTGAGCATATTCCTTGAAGCTGTCTGTATCCTGTGCAGACTCTCTTACCGAAACATATCCTGTAGCAAGTGACCATGCAGCCTGATTCTCAGGATTTGTGAAATACTTCATGAAATCGTATGCACCCTGTTTCTCTTCATCAGATGAAACACCAACGGATACAAGCTGTTTAGCTCTTGCTGTAGGAGCTGACTCTGAATCATCATCCCATGCAGGCTGCTCCATAGCTCCAACTACTGTAAAGTCAAGATCTGCCTGGTCACCACTTGAACCAACATATCCACCTGCTGTTCCGTCTACAGCATCATCCATTGTCTTATACCAGTATTCCCATCCCTGTCCACCGGAATGTACTGCCATTATCTCATCATCATGTATCCATGTACGGATGTCTTCCCAAACCTGTACCCACTCATCTGAATTGATAAGAACTGTCTTTCCATCTTCACTGAGAAGCTGGGCTCCGTTTGAGAATGCGAAATCTATAAGGTTATCTTCATTCCACATAGGCTCCCAACCATATGTAGCGATTCCTTCCTCTTTGATCTTCTTAGATAATTCTGCAAGATCCTGCCATGTCTTGATCGACTCCGGCTCAACTTCTGCTTTCTCAAATACTGCTCTGTTGTAGTACATGATCTGAGTAGAACCATATGCAGGAAGTGCATAAACCTTATCTCCGTCTACACCCTGATCAAAGAATACGCTGAGATAATCATCTTTATCAAAATCAGCATCTTCATTGATATACTGGCTGAGGTCAGTAAGCTGATCCTTCTTTGAAAGATTGTCTGCAGCCTCAACCTCGATAAGTGCGATGTCAGGAGCTACATTTCCGGCAATACCTGCCTGAAGCTTCTGATATGTCTCATCATAGTCAGCCTGCTGAACTGTTGTAACATAGTAGTCTGACTGAGATTTATTATACTCTGTAACAATATCCTGAATAACTCCTGCAGCTGTCTTACCACCTGCAAACCAAAACTCGAGCTCTGTTCTGTTTGATGTATCGATCGGGGCTTCTGTTGCAGTTGCCTTTGCAGGATCACTTTCTGTGTTTACTGATTCTGTCTCTATAACAGTATCAGCTTCCGTAACATCGTTTTCGTCTGTAGCACTTGCTGATGATGTGCTGATACCACAACCTGTAAAAAGGCCTGTCATCATAGCTGCACCAAGAACAAGTCCCAAACCTTTCTTTGCATTTGTCTTAATGTTTTTTCTCATAATTTTCTCCTTTAAATATAAATAACTTTTTTATCAACCTTTAACCCCGGAGTCTCCCGAGAGTCCCGATATGAACCATTTCTGTGTGAAGGCAAAAAGTATCAGAAGCGGAATGATTATAACCGAACTTCCTGCCATAACCTTTGCCCAATCGGTTCCGTAAGCTCCGTCCTCCACAAAGAAGCTTCTGAGTCCCTGTGCCACCTGATAGAGGTCTGACTTCTTTGTAATAAGAGATGGCCACATATAGTTGTTGTAGAGACTTATGAAGCTCATAAGTGCAAATGTTATAAATGATGACCTTGTTACAGGCATCACGATCTTCCAAAGTATCTTCCAGTCACTGGCACCATCCAGCTGCGCTGCTTCGATCAGTTCTTTTGGGAACTGAAGAAATGCCGTTCTAAGAAGGAAGATTCCGAATATGCTCACACACTGTGATATGATAAGTCCTGTCCTTGTGTCCAAGGCATTCATCTTCGCAAGTATTACAAATGCCGGAATATATGTCGCACATGACGGAAGCATGTAAGTCGCCATTACAATTCCGAACAGGATATTCCTGCCTCTGAACTCCATGAAAGAAAATGCATAAGCCAGCATTGCTCCGGTCACAACCTGGATCAATGTAGCTATGATCGCAACAAACAGACTGTTTCCAATGTATTTTGGAAGTGGGGAGTCCGTAACGACTTCGATCACATTTTCCAGATGGATTATATTAGGAAATATCATCTCCGGATCCATAGCTTCCTTACTGGTCTTCAGACTTCCAAGGACCATCCAGAATAATGGAAATATCATGATTCCGCTGACTGCTGTCAGAACAAGGTATTTAATTATCTGTATAGCTTTCTTCATTAATAATTCACCCATTTCTTTGACAGCTTAAACTGTATAAACGAAAGTGTTACTGTTACTAATACGATGATGATGGCAACTGCAGATGCACGTCCCATCTTGAATTCCTCAAATCCTAACTGATAGTACAGATAGGTAAGGGTTCTGGTACTTCCTGAAGGACCTCAC
>JAFZXD010000070.1 GCA_017616955.1 Eubacterium sp.
CTTTGCAACTATTACACCCATGATCGGGTCATTAAATGCATCAAATACTCTGGCAGCCATAAGAATGATTCCCATAGCTATGGCATTTACCCCAAGTACATCCTGAAAGTAATATAACACGTAACTGGCGCTGAGCATGTATACCATATCTTTACCGATAGCACCGAGTCCGTACGAAAGTTTTTCTTTTAATCCCAGTTTCATGTCTACACCCCGTTTATATGATTATTTTTCTACTTCTACTTTAAATTCTATAGTCTTTGACGGTCCTACAGATGGAGTTATGATCAGTTTAGCTTCTCCCACTTTACCTGTAGTTCTGATATAGGTTCCGCCCATTCCACCCTGAAGTGATACTATGGATGGTCCTATAACCTCGATAGGTCCTACGGTTGAAAAGCTGACCGGATCATTTGAGAAATGTAATACATTTCCGTTCTCATCTCTGTCTGTGATTCTGATAGAAGCCACATCGTATGTACGACCTTCTTTAAGAGTCTTGTGGTCTGCCTCCACATAAAGCTCACGCTTTGTCATAGGCGATATGGTAACTACCTTAACGATTTCTCCGTCCTTGATTGCTTCAAATCTATATTCGGTCGACTTGCCCCCCCAGTCACCGATATACTTATTAAACTTCTCTACAGCCTCAGTCATGGACATACGATACTTCACACTTATATATCCTGCCTTGGCCATCATCTTCTTAGACATGCCGTAGAGTCCGACCTTTGCAACTTCATTCAGAAGCTCCTTCAGATCCTCTACCTGCTTCTTGCCCATCTGAGGTTCACCCTCCTGAAGAGCATCTCCTATATAATCATCTATCTGAATAGGTCCGTGAGGAAGATATCCGTACTGAGAATCGTTATCGGTATATTCCTTTATGAACCTGTCGTTCTTGTACATCTTAACGCTGTCGGCATTTGTGAGGATGTATACCTCACCTCTGTTACTTCCCGGATGCTCACCGATATCCATGGTTGAGCTGATCTCAAGTATCGGCTTATCCTCCTGCTGGATAGCATAGAGAGCAGCTGCCAGCTTCGGATTACGGAACATATCAAGAACTCCGTGATAGCAGATACGGTCTCCGCTTCCGAAGTCCTTATGAGTGTTGTAATCAAACATACACCAGCCAAATGAACCTGCTATATCAGAATGCTTTGAAACTTCATCAAGTACATTTGCATGACGCTTCATGTGCTCCATCCTGTGCTCTTCCCAGTCAAATGACTTCGTAGGATACATATGTCCGCCGTATTCCGTTACAAGATATGGCTTATCTACATTCGAAGTAACATCCGACTTCTTATCGCAGCCCTTGTTATCGCCACAATGTACGAAGTCATTATATGTATATACGTCTTCGAGAAGGTTACTCTTCTTATAGCATCTTACGCCTCCTGTCTGACGACTTGGATCGAGTTCATGGCAGAGTGCATTTGTCCTCTTGTAGAATTCGTCATCATCAACCGACTCGTTGATACGAACTCCCCAAAGAATAATGGACGGATGATTTCTGTACTGAGTAACCATCTCTCTGACATTTTCAACCGCCTGGTCCTTCCACTCTGCATTACCTATATGCTGCCAGCCCGGAATCTCGGTAAATACCATAAGTCCCAGCTCGTCGCATCTATCGATAAAGCTCTGTGACTGTGGATAATGCGAGGTACGAACTGCATTGAGTCCAAGCTCGTTCTTAAGGATATCCGCATCAAGCTTCTGCATACTTTCCGGCATAGCGTATCCGACATATGCGTAACTCTGATGACGATTGAGTCCTCTTATCTTAACCTTACGTCCGTTCAGGAAGAAACCGCTGACCTTAAACTGAGCACGTCTGAAACCAATGGTTGTAACAACCACATCAACGATATCTTTCGCTTTTGCATTATCGACCTGATCGGCTGTGAGCTTGATAAGCTCGGTCTTTATCTCGTATCTTGCAGGATTCTCAATATCCCACATCTCAACGTCACCTGTAAATGCGTTGATCTCGTAGATATTTGAATCTGCATCTGTTACATTTTCAACACCTACTGTAAGGTCTGTAGCAGTGATAACCTTATAATCCTTATCACCGACTTTTCTTATAGACTGGCGGATCGAATAAGACTTATCATCTCCTTCACGTTTTGCCAGTTCAACTTTGGATATAGTCTGAGAAGTCTTAACTCTCAGTATTCCTTCTGTCTCATATCTATCAGCAAGTTTTGTGGTAATAAAAACATCTTTAATGTATGTCTTTTCTTTAACGTCTATATAAACATCTCTGTATATTCCACCGTAAGTCATATAGTCTATAACAAAACCAAACGGAGGAACATTTAGAGATTCTCTGCTGTCGCATCTGACAGCTATAACATTCTTCTCTCCGTATTTAAGATTGCCTGATATGTCTATAGTAAATGCCGTGTAACCAGAGTGATGTTCTCCAACCTTTGCGCCGTTAACATACACAACTGCCTCATGAGCTACAGCTTCAAATGTAAGGAGTATGGTCTTACCCTTCCACGACTTAGGGGCATCAAGTATTCTTCTGTAGCCGCTGACCATCTGATATTCAGATTCGTCAAAATAATGGAACGGCAGTTCCTTTACGGTATGAGGGATACGAACATCTTCCATCCCTGAATCATTATAAGTTTCTTGTGTTATCTCGTCTGTAAACTTTTCTGTGAATTTCCAGTCATTATCCAGATAAACTCTACCCATCGCACAACCTCCGCCTTGCTTAAATTGAAATGCCATCAACAAGAATCGCTACTACTTCATCCAATCCTTCCTGATAGGTTATCTTATTCTTTACCAAAATGTCTCTTCGGAAGAATTGCTCCAGAGATGACTCCATCATCATCTTCAGTAAAGGAATCTTGATAGGTCTTATAACACCTTCCCTCATTCCTCTCTCAAGAAGCTCTATGGTAGTCTCCCATCCATTCTCAAGTCTTTCTTCAACCTTGGCATAAATGTCAGGAAACTTTTCCTTTAACATATAAAGTTGTCTGAAGTCGATCTCCTTGTAGCTGTTTGGAAGAACACCAAGAATCGATCTGATCTTTTCGACAGTCGAAAGGCTGTCATCTTCGTAGATCTTGCTCTCCTCTTCCTTTATCTGATCAAACAGATAATCAACCAGTGCAAGAAGCATCTCGTTCTTGTCATGAAAGACCGTATAAATGGTTTTCTTACTGATTCCAAGGGTTTTCGCTATATCATCCATAGTGAACTTGATACCCTTGTCGTTAAATACTTGAAGCGTTCCTTCAAGAATTCTTTCTCTTAGTTCCAAGACTGCACTTCCTTTCTTAATCACATTCGCACAACGCAAAAGGAAACTAAAGCATATACAATAGTTTCCTTGATTTTACCATATTTACAGGGTCAAAGCAATAAATCGAGACAGTTATTTCAACCAATTTTCGACTCATTTTTTTGCAATTTTAACTATTGATATTTTCCGCCTGATATTGCAAACTTTCAGTATTGCGATATATGTAACGTTTTCTAACAAAAACAAAAGCATATTTCGTATATTTATGGTATAATGTATTTGACATAATACTTAATACCGAAAGATAGCTTTATAATGTAGCAATATTTTATAACGAGGTACGACTTATGGGAAAGAAAATACTTGTTATCGGGGGCAGCTTCAAGGATAAAGGATCTCAATCAAAGCTTTTTGTTGTGACTGACGTA
>JAFZXD010000071.1 GCA_017616955.1 Eubacterium sp.
AAAGCACGAGTATAAGTGCCGCTATGATGACATTTCTCGTCTTGCTGAAGTCAACCTTGTTCTCTACTACGTTTCTGACACCGACTGCCGATATCATTCCGTAAAGAACAAGTGATATTCCACCAACTACCGCTGTAGGGATTGCTGATATACAAGCAGCAATCTTTGGTGAAAACGAGAATATGATAGCAAATACTGCCGCTATCCTTATAACAAGCGGATCGTAGACCTTTGAAAGTGAAAGAACTCCTGTGTTCTCACCGTAAGTTGTATTTGCAGGTGCACCGAAAAGTGATGCAAATACTGTCGCAAGTCCGTCACCTGTAAGTGTTCTGTGAAGTCCCGGATCCTTTATGTAGTTTCTGCCTACAGTTGATGATATAGCGGAAATGTCACCGATATGCTCTACTATCGTAGCAAACGCTATCGGCATGATCGTTATGACCGCTGTTATCAAAAGCTTCTTATCCGGATTTTCAAATAAAGCAAATACTGTTTCTTTATAATGAATAGGAAGCCCTACCCATGCTGCATCCTTTATATTCTGAATACTCTGTGCATTAAAAAGTACAAGAGCTCTGTCGTGTTCCAGAACTATAAACTCTGCTCCGCTTTCATCCATGAATACATTTCCGGCTACAGCCGCCAGGAATATAGCTACCAGAGTGGCTCCGATGATTCCGAGGATGATTGGTATGATCTGAATCATTCCTCTTCCATATACATTACACAGAATAATAATCAAAATGGCAATAATTGCGAGAAGCCAGTTGGCTGCACAGTTGTCAACCGCTGACTGAGATAATGTAAGACCTATAGCTATGATGATAGGTCCTGTAACTATAGGTGGAAAGAACTGCATGACCTTTCCGACTCCAAATGCCTTTATAAGAATTGCAAGTAACAGATATACCAGACCGGCACACGCCACTCCGAAACATGCATACGGCAGAAGTTCCTTTTCACCGTTTGGAGCTATTGCTGCGTATCCCGCGAGAAATGCGAATGAAGAACCAAGAAATGCAGGTACTTTTCTTTTAGATATGAAATGGAACAAGAGTGTTCCGAGTCCTGCAAAAAGAAGTGTTGTTGATACATCGAGTCCTGTCAGTGCCGGTACCAAAACCGTTGCCCCGAACATCGCAAACATGTGTTGCGCCCCCAGGACCAGAAGCCTTCCTTTTCCCAGTTTTTTTGCATCATAAATTGGTTGAGCATTTGTTGCTTTTTTTTCTTTCATCTGTATCCCTCCACCAATGCTTTTTTTATGATTTAAACTCACCAATTATGATTGTCAACCATACTGATGTAAATGTCAATAGAGTTTTAACTCTTCTTTACAAAAATACATAATTACTGTAATATTATTAACGATGGCCATACCTGTATGGTCATACTATATAAGTATCATTAAGGAGGGTTTTTTATATGATTAACAGACCTGAACTAAAGGCCCGCGGACTAGCTGCCTTTAAGAATAACTATGGATGGTGCGTACTAGCCGCCGTAATAGTTGTAATATGTAGTACAGTACTTAGTGGGATTGCAAATATCCCCCAGACTCAATATAGGTTTAGTTTTAATGGTTTTAGTAATTATTACAATTATAACTATGGACGGCCTGATATAAATTGGAAAATTTTTCCGATTACATCAGTAACATCAATCGCTATATCTGTTTTTGCACTCAATCCTCTTATGGTAGGAGTTAAAAGGTTTTTTACAGTCAACGCATTTGAAAAAGCAGATTTCAGCGAAGTTGGTTTTGCATTTAAAGACGGACGTTATATGAATATAGTTAAAGTTATGTTCATGAAGAGCCTGTTTATATTCTTATGGACTCTTCTTTTTGTCATTCCCGGAATTATTAAAACCTATGAATATTTCATGGTTGATTACATAATCACAGAAGATCCAACACTTTCCTGGCAGGAAGCGCTTGAACAGAGTAAAGAGATGATGAACGGATATAAGATGGATACATTCGTACTTCAGTTATCATTTATTGGTTGGATATTACTTGGCGGATGTACATGTTATATATTGTATGTTGCTTATGTAGCTCCATACATGTCTGCAACTGAGGCAGAGCTTTTCCTTGATATCAGAGGAAGACATTTTGGACCTAACGTTCCACCATATCATCAGGTATCATTTGCAGGTGGATACGGAAACTTCGGCGGACAGCCAGGTGGTTATAACACACAGGCAGGATATGGACAGCCATATACACCACAGCAGAATGCATATGGTCAGACTACTGCTCCTCAGCAGAACGCTTACGGACAGCCTTATACACCACAGCAGCCATACGGTCAACCCGCTGCTCCTCAGCAGAACGCTTACGGTCAGCCTGCTGCTCCTCAGGACCCATATGCTCAGCCTACTGCACCTCAGGACCCATACGGTCAGCCTGCTGCTCCTCAGGATCCATATGGTCAGCCTTCAGCTCCCGTACAGAATACAAATCCTGATGCATACTATGGACAGGAACCTGATTCAGGAAGCGACAAGCCTTTCGGTATAGAATAAACTAAAATAAAACAACTAATATAACAAACAAAAGCTGGCAGTTGAAATTATATTTCAACTGCCAGCTCTCTATTTCAACTATTTTGTTCCGAATATACGGTCTCCTGCATCTCCGAGTCCCGGACATATATATGCATGATCGTTAAGACATCTGTCAACATTTCCAACGTATATCTCTATATCAGGATGTGTCTCAGCCAGTCTCTTTAATCCTTCAGGAGCAGCGATGATACACATGAACTTAATGTTCTTTCCACCACTCTTCTTTATAAAGTCTACTGCAGCAATAGCTGAACCACCTGTTGCAAGCATAGGATCAAGAACTGTTATAAGTCTCTGATCTATAGGATCAGGAAGCTTACAATAATACTCATGTGGCTCATGAGTTTCAGGATCACGATACAGTCCCACGTGGCCAACCTTAGCCGAAGGAACAAGAGCTGTGATTCCATTTACCATACCAAGACCTGCTCTGAGGATAGGAACGATAGCAAGCTTCTTTCCATCTATCATAGGTGTCATACAAGTTTCAATAGGTGTCTCTACTTCCACATCTTTAAGCGGAAGGTCTCTGAATGCCTCGAATGCTTCGAGCATTGCAATCTCCTCTACAAGGCTTCTGAACTCATTGGTTCCTGTATTCTTGTCTCTGAG
>JAFZXD010000072.1 GCA_017616955.1 Eubacterium sp.
CGATAAGAAGATTAATCAGATGAAGATTGCTAATCTTGGTCTTATTGAGATGCAGGCTGAGGAATATGAGGGAAAGATATCCGAAAAGAAGGATGAATTCTATCAGATAATGAAGAGTTCTGAAATCGACAGGATGATGACTGAACTTGCAACTGGTAATGGTCTTGATATATATGAGCTTAAATTCACTATGTCTGGTTCTCCGACAGATAGAATGGCATATCAGTATTCCGAACTATACAAGAGACAGGTGGAGATGAAGGCGGAGTATGAGGTGAGTGAGTCATCTGATATGGAAACTGATACGGCGGCATCGACTACAAGTCAGACTATAGATGAAGAAGATGGCGAAGAGGATTCTGATGGGGCTGAAGGCACTACAGGAGCTGCGACAGGTTCAGGAACGGCTGCCCTTATGGAAGAGATGATGGGAGCTGAGGAAGGCGGATATCAGCCTAATACAGATATCTACGCTGTTCCAGTTACGATGACTGTAGGTGGAGACCTGGATGATCTCGAGAAGTTTATCAACAATATCATTGCTATAGATAAGCGTGTCCTTCTGGTGGGATACAGCTGGGGAGAGTTCCGCGATGTGATCCGTAGAGATGCAAATGGAAATATCATAAGAAGTTCGTCAGGAAGCTCTGCTGATGGCCCCCTAACATCTAGTGCTACTGCAGCTGCTTCGGGTGACAACGCTGCAGCGGATGATGCAACAAATGTACAGATTGAAGTGGTGACAAGAAAGTCACTTACAGTTCGTCTCGAGATATACATGTGTGATACTGCAAGTATCGAGGAGTCTGTAAATGGACCCGCAGATGCCGGGGGAGCTGATGGAGAAAGTAGCGAAGCTGGAGAAGGTGGAGATTCCTCAGAAGAGGGAACAGGAGACTCAGAGAATGGAACAACTTTGGATGAGTTGGATGATCTGTTGGAAGAGTAGGGTAGAATAACTATACTGATGGGGAGAGCAGCGTATGGAAATGCGATCAAACAAGAACATTAGAATAGGAGATGTCCTGAAGGAATTCGGCTATGTAACTGATGATGATATCGGAGCAGCTATTGCCTACCAGAAGACACATGAAGGTGTCCGTCTTGGTGGTGCTCTTATAGCGCTTAACGTTATCACAGAAAAGCAGATGCTCGAAGCACTTGGTCAGAGACTTCAGTACAACGTAGTGAACATTTCCGAACTGGCTGTTGATATAAATGCGGTATCGACCATACCTCAACCACTGGCAGAGAAGTATGGCATGATGGCGTATAAGATAGAGGACGGAGTTCTGTATGTACTCACAAATGATCCGCTGAACTTCTATGGTCTGGAAGACATCCGTCAGGTTGCCGGTACGGATCTCAGAGTTGAGCTGACAGAGAAGCAGCCACTTGATAATGCTATCCAGTATTACTATTCAGAAGTTTCTGCCAAGAAGGCTGCTGATAAGGCTGCAAAGTCCTCGCTCGCAGAAGATGATATCATAGAGGTAAATGTAGAAGATGCCGATGATGATACTCCTATCATAAACCTTCTGAATTCTCTTGTTGTCAGAGCTTACAATTCAAATGTTTCAGATATACATATCGAACCATTCGAGAAGCATACATCCGTTCGAATGAGAATGGATGGTGTTATCGTGGACTTCATGACACTTCCGAAGAACATACACAACTCGCTTATAGCGCGTGTTAAGATCATAGGTGATCTGGATATAGCTGAGAGACGTGTTCCACAGGATGGACATTTCAAGACAAATGTAGAAGGTGTACCGATCAATGTCAGAGTATCTGTTATACCGACGGTATTCGGAGAGAAAGCGGTTCTTCGTCTTCTGGCATCTGCAGCGACTATCGATCATGCCGGTTCATTTGGTATGAATGATAGGAACTACAAGATAGTAAGTCAGATGCTCCAATCGCCAAACGGTATCGTCTACGTTACCGGACCGACCGGTTCAGGTAAATCAACAACCCTTTATATGATACTTCAGACTCTTTCCGAAAGAGCAGTGAATATATCAACTATTGAAGATCCTGTTGAGAAGAATCTGCCGAAGCTGAATCAGATGCAGGTTAACAATACCGCGGGTCTGACATTTGAGATCGGTCTGAGGGCTCTGCTTCGTCAGGATCCGGATATCATCATGCTTGGTGAGACGCGTGATTCGGAGACGGCATCCATATCTGTGCGAGCTGCTATCACAGGACACCTGGTTCTGTCGACGCTCCATACAAATGATGCTGCTTCTTCGGTAACCCGTCTTATAGATATGGGAATAGAGCCTTATATGCTTGCAAACTCACTGGTTGGAATCATAGCTCAGAGACTTGTTCGTAAAGTATGCCCTGACTGCGGTCAGTGGGGTGAGATGACGGCTGAGGAGGAGAGAGTCGTCGGAAAACATCTTCCGAGAATTATGCATAAAGTCGGATGTAAGAAATGTAACGGAACAGGATATAGAGGACGTATATCCATTCATGAGATTCTCCCTATAGATAAAACTGTTCGTAAGATGATCTCAGATGAAAAATCAGCAGAAGATATAAAGGAATATGCACGAAATAGTCTCGGAATGCTCACTCTTAAAGAAAGCTGTATGGAGCTTATTGAAGAGGGACTTACCACGGTTGAAGAGCTTGTGAAGGTAGCATACTACGATTAAGGAAGAATAAATATTCAGGGCTGAGTTATTGTTAGTAGAGCACCTACGACACGGTTGTGAATAATCTGGATGCCAAAATGATGCTTTTTTGCTGTTGAAGCGCTAATTGTGTTTATTTTGTGAACAAATTTTATAGAAAACTAATAAAAAACGGACGCAAAATAGTAATATTTTGCGTTTTGTTGTAATTAATAACATGAATAATTGTGCAAAGTGCACATTTAGATTTGTGAAATATTATGCATTTGGTAGAACTGCACAATTGGTTTACATAATAACTTGCGTTAATGGGTAATAATCGTTATAATACAAGTAACTTATTCATATGAGAGCTTATGAAAATAAGAGAGTAATATGAAAAATTTATATTTTTTTTAAGGAGGACATAGCTTATGAAGAAGACAAATAATAAGGGTTTTACCCTCGTTGAACTTATCGTTGTACTGGTTATTCTTGCAATCCTGGCAGCAATTCTTGTTCCGGCACTCCTTGGTTATATCGACAAAGCAAGAGAAAAACAGGTCACTACTAATGCAGAAGCAGCTTATGTTGCAGCACAGGCTCTGGCAACAGAGTATTACGGCAAAAATAAGGACGTTACATTCGCTAAAATGAAAGCATATGTTACTGATGCACAGATAAAGAAATTAACAGATATAGCAGAAGATTTCGATTGTGCAGTTGTTAAATCAGCGGATGATTCAGCAACAGATAAAAAATGTTGTATTATTGATGAATTCACTTACAACAATGGAAAATATAAAGCTACATGGCATAGAACAGCATCAACTGACGGATCTTATGATGCCGGTGGTTGGGTAGTTACTGAAGATACAACTGCTGTTACTGCAGATTAAATTATGAATAGTATACTATATATTTTTATATAAGAGTGGGCTGTCGCACTTGCGACAGCCTTTTCCTATTATATAAAGGAAAGGCATCTGATCAAGGTGCCTTTTCCTAGTTATAAGTTATTAGTTTTTAGAACTAAATCTATCAAAGATTGTTTGAACAATACTTTCAACTACATAGTTACATTTCTGTTAAATAATTGATGGGAAAACCTATATATTTCGATGTGGATAGGATGGGAATATAGCATAAACTATTCTTCAATAAAACATTGAAGGAGAAAAGTGCTTATGAAAATTATTAAATGTATTAAGAAAGTAGTAGCAATGGCTATGTTAGGGGCTATGGTCATAACCACACCGGTAATGGCTAAAACAAATGATGTTCATTTGAACAGTTCGCTTGATGTAAACAGTATCCAGGATCTTATGAGCTGTCAGGTCTATGATTATGAAGTGGATTCTTTATATGAGGATAGAGCTATTCGCGCATATGCTAAAAGTTATCTGGAAGAGGGATTCATTGTATTTGATGAAAAAAGGCTTGTAGATAATTTGGGCGTAGGTCTGGAATATAGTGACGATTATCTCTTTTATAACGGAATCAGAGTGACTGATACATATTTGAATCCTAGTAAAGAGATTTACATATGTAAATGTAATCAGAACGAATTTAATGAATATGTAAAGCTTTTACCTAATAATTATAAAAAGAGTAGTGATATTTGCTATGACTGTTATTGGAATAATGGCGACTACTCTTCGGTAATTTATGATTCTGTATATGAAATAATAACTGTTTCATATTATTCGAGTGTCGGATAATTTAAATATTTGATGTTTAAAATTATATAAACAGATGAAAGAAAAATGGCCCTAAGGTTAATCCTTAGGACCATTCTTCTTCTAAGTAAAACGTGTGCTATTTGGGCTTTTTTTATTCAAACCAGATATCGGTAATCTTTACAGTCTGTGACTTTGTGTATGTATCGTTGCTTGTAGCATCGAAATACAGATAGATACCGTTCTTGTTTTCTTCTGTAAGAGCAACTGAGATAGTTGCTTTCTTTGAGGATGTAAACTTTCCTTCTTTATTCCAATGATTGCGGTAGAAGATAGGATTGTCTTCATCCTGATTTGTAATTCCGAGGTTCATGTTCTTTCTTGAAGGAACAACAGTTAACTTAACTGTTGAATACTTAGAAAGATCAACGTTTCCGAAATCTACATTTACATGTTTCCAGTTCTCACTCTTCTTTTTCTTGAATGTGATCTTGCATGTGCCATCTGACTCGTCGATAGTATAGAATGTTGAGTCTGAGTGGATGTCCCATGATGGTTCTTCGTCAGAAGACTCAACAGGAGCTGATTCGTTAACAACAGGATTGTCATTGTTATTATCGTCAGCACCAGGAACATCAACAGATGGAACGTCTTCACTGGGATTATCGATTACAGGATCCTGTACTTCAGGAGTTGTAACTTCAGGCTCAGTAATCTCCGGTTCTGCAGCAGCATCATCGAATGCAGGTACTGTTACAGTTGGATTGTTTAATGATGGAGTAGTGCTCCATGTGATTACACCACCGAAGTCTGATGTATATGATTTTGAAGAAACGCTAGCTGTCATGGCAGAAGAATCAACAGAAACTTTCATAGAAGTATCTACTGTATCCTTTGAGTTCTTTGATGAAGCAGGTCCTTCATTCTTGTTTACAAGATTCTTCTCGATAGTGTTGTTCTTATACTTCTTTTCGTTTTCGTATAAGTTTGCGTTACTCTTAGCGTAGAATACGTTATTTGTAACTTTGTTTGAGCTGTCATTAGCTCTCTGAATATTGAAAGCTGTTCCGTCTTCGTTATAAACAGTGTTATGTGTTACTTTACAGTTTGTAGCGTAACCTGTTTCATGTTCGTCATCGAAGCTTCCTCCAATACTGATTCCAGCGAGGGCGTTGTTCTTGTATAGAACGTTGTTTGTTAAAGTGATGTTATCGGTTGTCTGACCGGCATGCTCACTTGCAAGCTCGATACCGATATCACTCTTCTCAACATAGTTGTCGTGAATCTCGATGTCATGTCCGCCGTCTACATAGATACCTCCGGCACATTTCTCTCCGTGGTATGTGCAGTTGGAACCTGATGAGATATTACGTACAACGTTGTTGTATACATATCCGTTTCTGGCACTATCTTTCTTTGCAAGCTCAGTTTTGTTTGACTTTGCTTTTTTATTTATATCCTCCACATTTTCATAACCGATAAAATCGATACCGATATTATCGCAGTTCTCTACGACGTTATCGTAGACATAGAAATCTTCAACATTACCATTTAAAACCATGGCCTCACTGTTCCCCAAAGTGAGGTTGTAAAGATGACAATTGTTGATTACTACTGTCTTAACACCCTTACTGGTATGCTTTTCGGAATCGTAACCAGTAACGAGTATTCCATGACCATTGTAATCATCGGATTTCTTGTTTGTGTAATTAACTCCCATATCGTGGATATCACAGTTTGAGATCTTTACACGAGATACTCCATCATACACCTTTATTCCGATTGGAACGTTATCGTTTGATGGGCCTTTAGATTTGAAGTTCTTAATCTCAATGTTATCAATGACTACGTTAGACCCCTTAACTTTAATAACGACGTCATTGCTGCTTGAGAATAATCCCTCGCCGTTGATGTAGGCCTTCTGTCCGTTTTCGGTAAGACCTTTGATGGTAACATTTGACTTGTCGATAACAAGCTGCTCATGATACTCACCACTCTTAAGATAGATGACTGTGCCATCTTTTGCCTGCTTTAAGGCATTTGTGATAGGAGTGTCCTTCTTGTTTGATGAAGGCTCAACTACGATCACGTTTGAGTCGTTTCCTTTCGCATATACGTTCATGGGGACTGCGCCGAGATTTCCGGCAACAAGTCCTGCCAGGAGCGTAACAGAAAGAAAGCCTGCTTTTTTACTCATTTTTCCCATAACTCCTTATTTTCTTACTTAAATTCCCATAATTCCCATTTTGTTGGCTTTCGAAATTAAACATGTTCCAACATGTACGAAGAATACACTCTATGGGCAATATAGTCAATAATGAATTGCAAATTTGTGAAAAATGCACAAAGGTAATTAGCGTTACTGCATGATAACGGTAGTTATAAAAAAGGAGATAATTTAGTATATAAAAGAAAAATCCGAGGGGATAATAGTTGAAAGAGAATAGGATGTTGGTTATACTTATACTATACGTTTTAGTAGATAATTCAGTTGATTATATATTCAGATATGAAAGGGTTATGCATCATGTATTATTTGATCAAGTCGTCTCTTGCGGAATGCACCTTCGAGGACCTTCATAATAGTGAATATCAGTATGTGGCAGTGCCCACTCCCGAGGAGTGGAAGGCTGAACAGAGCAGCTTTGATATGGGTATTGAAATGGATATCAGTATAGAAAATATTCATACTACCAAGGCAGAGGTGAACTATGATTCGCTGACAGGGACATTTTCCATTCCCAGCAGGCGCGATATAACCGGAGAAGACTATAAATATGCCTTTGCTCTTGATGAGAAGGGTATAGTTTTTATAGATCAATCCGGCGTTGTGAACAGGATGGTTAAGAGAATCGCAAGGACCAAGAAATGGCGTGTTCCGTGTCTTGAAAGATTCCTGTACGATTTTTTTGAACTTATTATAGATAGAGATCTTTCGATTCTGGAAAATTATGAGAAAGAGCTCGACAGGATAGAGGATGAGATACTGGATGATGCGGTTGAGGCCAATCTTGAGAGGGTAAATGAAATCCGAGGTGATATCAGGGACCTCCGTATGCATTATGATCAGATGATCGATCTTGGCCAGGAGTTCGAAGAGAATGAGAATAACTTCTTCAAATCCGAGAATACGAGATATTTCAGACTGTTTATCGATAGAATGACCAGACTTCATGAGATGGCGAATTCAATCCGTGATTATACTGTGCAGATTCGAGATCTGTACCATACTCAGATGGATATAAAACAGAACAGGATCATGACGCTCCTGACGGTGGTGACAACTATCTTCATGCCGCTAACTCTTATTGCGGGATGGTACGGAATGAACTTCCGATATATGCCTGAACTTGAGTCAAGATGGGGATATCCTGTGGTTATAATGATAAGTGCCGGTATTATAGTAGTAAGTCTTTGGTTTTTCAAAAAAAAGAAGTGGCTGTAACAGCATTACCTCAATTGACAGATTAGTCAAGAATTGGTAAGATTGATAGGTTAAAGGGGTTACAGAAACCACTTTGCTTTTAGGAGGAAAAATCATGTTTAAAAAAGTGCTTACATTAGGACTTATTGCAACTCTTGGACTTAGTCTTGCCGGATGTTCTTCATCATCTGCGGAGAATGCTGCTACAGAGGCTCCAACTGCGGAGACAGCTGCTGTTGAAGAAACAGTTCCTGCAGTTGATACCGAAGAAAACACAAGCGGTGAAGCAGAAGTAGCTACAGCTACTGTTGCTGACAAGAAAAAGGTACAGGATGCCGGAACACTTGTAGTAGGAATCACAGATTTCGAGCCGATGGATTATAAGGATGAAAGCGGTAACTGGGTTGGATTCGATGCTGATATGGCAACTGAATTTGCAAAAACTCTCGGTGTTGAAGTAAAGTTCGTAGAGATAGAATGGGACAATAAAGCTCTTGAGCTTGATTCTGGAAATATAGATTGTGTATGGAACGGAATGACACTTACAGATGAAGTTCTTTCATCTATGGATTGTTCAAATCCATACTGCAACAACGCACAGATAGTTATCGTTCCTGCAGATAAGGCAGATCAGTATAATACTGTAGAAAGCCTTGCGGACCTTAACTTTGCTGTTGAAGTAGGTAGTGCAGGAGAGTCTCAGGCTCAGGAACACGGTCTTAAGTTCACATCTGTATCAAATCAGGCTAGTGCACTTATGGAAGTTGCTGCCGGAACATCTGATGCTGCTATCATAGATTCACTCATGGCTGCTGCTATGGTTGGTGAAGGAACAAGCTATGACAATCTTACATATACTGTAGGACTTAATGATGAGGAATATGGTGTAGGTTTCCGTAAGGGATCAGACCTTAAAGATGAGTTAAATGCATTCTTCAAATCTGCTTATGCTGACGGTTCTATGAAGGCTGTAGCAGAAAAGTACGGAGTACAGGCATCTATCATCGAGCAGTAAGAATTAATCTTCGGAGAAGAGTTATGGATTTGTTTATGAAGCAGCTGCCTATAGTCATTCATTCTTTGAATATAGGTTTTCTGCAGACGTTAAAGCTGTTTTTTGTTACCCTTATCGGCGCGCTTCCGCTTGGGCTCCTCATATGCTTTGGGGCTCAGTCCAAGATAGCTCCGGTAAAGGCGATATTTAAGATATTTATATGGATCATAAGGGGAACTCCCCTTATGATTCAGCTTCTTATCATTTATTATTTTCCCGGTCTTGTTCTGAAAAATGCGATATGGGGCGGAGATGAAGGCGGAAGATTTGCAGCTTCCGCGGTGGCATTTATCATAAATTATGCATGTTACTTTTCGGAGATATATCGAGGAGGAATCATAAGCATTCCTGTAGGACAGGATGAAGCAGGGCTTGTTCTGGGACTTACAAAGAGCCAGATATTCTTCAAGATAAAGCTTCTTCAGATGGTGAAACGTATACTGCCGCCTATGTCGAATGAGATTCTTACACTTGTTAAGGATACATCGCTGGCACGTATTATTGCACTTCAGGAAGTTATCTGGGCAGGACAGGCATTTATGAAGGGCTCACAGGGTATATCCGGTGCTATATGGCCGCTTTTCTTTACGGCTGTATATTATCTGATATGTAATGGACTTCTTACACTGCTTCTTGGAGCATGTGAGAAGAAACTGAATTTCTTCAGGTAGATTTAAGGGTTGATTTATGAGTATATTGGAAGTTGAACACATCAGCAAGTCCTTCGACAAAACAGAGGTTCTGAAGGACATATGTTTCACATTGGAGAAGAGCGAAGTCTTGTCTATCATAGGTTCTTCCGGTAGCGGAAAGACTACACTTCTCAGATGTTTGAATTTTCTGGAACATGCTGATAAAGGAATTATAAAAGTTGCGGGTGAAACCGTTTTTGATGCCGAGGATAAGTCTTATCTGAGTGAATCGGTTATAAGAAAGAACAGGCTTCATTTCGGTATGGTATTCCAGTCGTTTAATCTGTTTCCACAGTATACGGCGCTGGAAAATGTTATGCTCGCGAAACGTCTTCAGGCACAGAAACTGCCTGATTTTAAGTCCCGTAAGAAGGAGATATATGACGAGATAAGAGTTGAGGCAGAGGGGCTTCTCGGTCAGATGGGACTTACGGAACGTATGGATAATTATCCACATCAGCTATCCGGCGGACAGTGTCAAAGAGTAGCCATAGCCAGAGCTCTGGCTTTGCAGCCTGACATTCTCTGCTTTGATGAGCCTACATCGGCTCTTGATCCGGAACTGACGGGTGAGGTTCTCAGAGTCATAAAGGAATTGGCTGAGAAAAAGATGACGATGATCATAGTAACACATGAGATGGCATTTGCAAGAGATGTGTCTGATCAGATTATCTTTATGGATGAAGGAATTGTTCTCGAACACGGAACTCCGAAAGAAGTATTCGAGAATCCAAAGGAAGAGAGAACAAAAAAGTTTTTAGGGAACTATTAGGGTGTTAACTATGTAAAGAGTGAGGGGGATATAGTGATGAACAGAAAAAATGCGGTGCTTCACTATGTAATCAGTATTTGTACGGTATTGTTTAGTCTGGGACTTCAGGTTATGGGGATTGTTTATCTTCGGACCGGACTTTATAGCGATTCCGAAACGGCGTTTCTGCTTTCGTATGCGCTGATTGTTGTTGTTTTGCTTTATCTGTATTTTATATGCCATCTGGTGAATAAGATAGGGATTAAAGAGAAAACACGCAGCATAACATTTACGCGTATGGCGAATTCTTTGGCACGTGATTATGATGGTATCTATTATATTGATACCGACGATGACAGTTATGTTGAATATGGCATAAAAGATGATGATGACGAAACGCTTAAACTTGTTTCCTGTGGCAAGGATTTCTATGCCGATGTGGAAAAGAATATAAAAGAGAGTGTTTGTGAGGAAGATAAGCAGAAGATGCTTAAGCTACTCAGTAAGGATAATATCGAAGATGCAATGAACAATAATGATGTTCTTCATGAGTATTTTCGTATATTTGTTGATGGGGAAGAAAAGTACCATAATCTGAAAGTTATTAAGGGACACGGTTCCGAACAGAAGTATATCGTGGTCGGAGTAAGAGATGTAGATGCTCAGAAGAGACGTGAGTTGGAGATTGTATCTGCGGCTGAAGAGGGTATAACCTTCGGAAAGATTGCTCAGGCACTTGCTTCGGGATATGAAGTTCTGTATTACGTGAATCTTGAAACCGATGAATTCTATGAGTACTGTGCAAGTGAAGAGTACAGCAAATTGGATATAGGTGCTCGAGGTACCGATTTCTTTGAAACAAGCCGGAGAAATATGGAAAGAGGAGATATATATCCGGAAGATTTGCCTATGATGGTTGCCGCCATGGAGAGAGAAAGCTTTATCAATTCCATGCAGACCAGAGGGTTCCTTTCGCTTACATACAGACTTATGTTGAACGACCTTCCGGAATACGTAAATCTAAGAGCTGTATTTCCTAAAAATGATGATAAACACGTGGTTATAGGTGTTATCAATATAAATGAAGCTATGCAGCGTGAAAGAGAGTATAAGCAGCAGATTGATAATGTTATGAATCTTGCTAACAGAGATGCTCTTACCGGTGTTAAGAATAAGAATGCTTACAATAACCTTGAGGCCGAACTCAATAAGCAGATTACAAATGAGAGTAAGCCGGAATTTGCTATAGCAATATGTGATGTAAATAATCTCAAGCAGGTAAATGACACCAGAGGTCATAAAGCTGGTGATGCTTATATCAGAGAAGCCTGCATGATGGTCTGCAGAGTATTTAAACATAGTCCTGTATATCGTGTGGGTGGCGATGAGTTTGTGGTTGTAATGCGAGGTGACGATTATGATAATCGTAACGCACTGCTTACAGAACTCAGAACTCAGGTAGAGATAAACAAGGAAGAAGGCGGAATAGTTCTTGCCTGCGGATTGTCTACTTACAATAAACATAAAGATATATCTGTTGCTGAAGTATTTGAGCGCGCAGATTATGAGATGTATAAAAATAAAAAGCTTCTTAAGAATATAGAAGAGTAGAAAAGGAGTCTGATTTATGGCAGATTATGTTCTTAGCTGTTGCTCTCCTTGTGACCTGTCAAATGAATGGGTTAAGAAGAGAGACATCAAGTATGTTCCGTTTGTGGTGAGTCTTGACGGAAATGAGTATGAGGATGATATGGGTATAACATTTTCACCTCGTGATCTCTATGTAAAGATGGCACAGGGGGCGGATGCAAAGACCTCTCAAGTCAGCACAGGTTCATATATTGAATATTTTAAAAAGTTTCTTGATGAAGGTAAGGATGTAGTTCACGTATCTTTGTCTACCGGAATTTCCGGGACATTCCAGAGCGCACATATAGCTGCGGCAGAACTGATGGAGGATTATCCTGACAGAAAGATATACACTATCGATTCTATGGCTGCATCTTCCGGATACGGTCTTCTGATGGAGCTTGCTGCAGATAAGAGAGATGAAGGTCTTTCCGCAAAAGAACTTGTTGACTGGATTGAGGACTATAAGCTGAACATAAATCACTGGTTCTTTACGACTGATCTTACGTATCTCATTAGAGGCGGAAGAGTGTCTAAGACAGCCGGAGCCATAGGTCAGGTTTTAAATATATGCCCGCTTCTTGATGTAGATTATAAGGGAAGACTTACTTCCAGAGAAAAGATCAGAACTAAGAAGAAGGTTATCAAGAGAACTGTCGAAAAGATGGTTGAAAACTGTGAAGGCGGACTTGATTATGCAGGAAAATGTTTCCTTTCGGATTCAGATTCTGAATTGGGTGATCAGGTTACAGCACTTATCGAAGAGACATTTCCACAGCTTAAGGGAAAGGTCGAAAGATTCGATATCGGATGTACGATTGGAAGTCATACAGGCCCCGGAACAGTTGCTCTGTTCTTCCAGGGAAAGAAGAGAGTTGACTGATATAGCTTAACTAATGACTTGAAATAAGACGAGAATATATTACTAAATAATATAAAAGAGGAAAAAATTATGAGCAAGATTATACTTACCGGAGACCGTCCGACAGGAAAACTCCACCTGGGACATTATGTTGGTTCACTTAAGAGAAGAGTTGAACTTCAGAACTCCGGAGAATTCGACAAGATTTTTATTATGATAGCTGATGCGCAGGCACTCACCGATAATTTCGATAATCCTGACAAAATCAGAGACAACATCATAGAGGTTGCGCTTGATTATCTGTCTGTGGGACTTGATCCTGCTAAGGCAAATATCTTTATTCAGTCAGCTGTTACAGAGCTTACAGAGCTTACATTTTATTATGCAAATCTAGTGACTGTTTCAAGACTTGAGAGAAATCCTACCGTTAAGGCTGAGATTCAGATGAGAAACTTTGAGACAAGTATTCCTGTAGGATTCTTCACATATCCTATAAGTCAGGCTTCTGATATAACCGCGTTTAAAGCTACTACAGTTCCTGTAGGAGAGGATCAGCTTCCTATGATCGAGCAGACTCGCGAGATCGTTCGTAAGTTTAACGGAACATACAATGCTGATGTGCTGGTTGAGCCTGAAGCGCTTATTCCTCAGAATTCAGTATGTTGCAGACTTCCGGGAACAGATGGAAAGGCAAAGATGAGTAAGTCGCTTGGTAACTGCATCTATCTTTCTGATCCTGCGGATGTTGTTAAGCAGAAGGTTATGAGCATGTTTACAGATCCTGACCACATTCAGATCAGTGATCCGGGTAAGATAGAAGGAAATGCAGTATTTACATACCTTGATGCATTTGCAACAGATGAGGATTTCGCTGAGTTCCTTCCTGAATATAAGAATCTTGATGAGATGAAAGAACATTATCAGAAGGGTGGACTTGGCGATGTTAAGTGTAAGAAGCTTCTTCTGAATGTAATTAATAAGGAACTTGAACCTGTAAGAGCAAGAAGAGCTCAGTTCGAGAAAGATATCCCTGCAGTATATGATATCCTTCGTAAGGGTACTGAAGTTGCACAGGCTGAGGCAGCTAAGACACTTGCAGAAGTTAAGAATGCCATGAGAATCAATTATTTTGATGATGCAGCTCTTATTCAGGGACAGCAGGATAAGTACAACAAATAAGATATATGACGATGAGTGATTTGAGTTGGTCGGGAGGGGTTATGATTTATACAGATTTAACCAGACTTGCAATGAAGATCGCGTATGAAGCACATCACGGTCAGGTAGATAGACAAGGTATACCTTATATCTATCATCCGATACATCTGGCTGAACAGATGACAACGGAGGATACCTGTGTTGTTGCTCTTCTTCATGATGTGATAGAAGATACCGATATAACTCTGGATGATTTGAGGAATTATGGTTTTACCGAGGTTCAGATTGAAGCGGTCGGACTTCTTACTCATGATGTTCCGGATCCTTCACTGTCATATGAAGATAAAGAAAAGCTATATCTTGATTATGTGACAAAAGCAGGGCAGAACAGTATTGCCAGAGAGGTGAAGATCGCCGATCTTAAACATAACTCCGACAGAACCAGGCTGGTTCTGGATACCGAAATAGATGAAGCTAGGTACGGAAAGTATAAAAAGGCTCTTGAAATACTCGAATCCATAGAAGATTAAATAGAAGAACATATTAAAGTATATTTGCAAATATAAGTATTAAACGAAGAAAATCCCGGATATTTCCGGGATTTTCTTCATATACACTATTGTTTTATATATTTGTTGAGCGATTTTTTTCTTTATATTATTAACGTGTTTCTAAGTATTTTTATTTGTTATTTACTGAGTATTTTTAATACTCAAGAACATATATATTTGCGCATCTGCGACCGAACTGGATTGCTTCGTCATAAGAACCGACGAATACGTCTATAACGTTACAAGCCATTCCGCCTGTGTCATGAACATAGTAGATTCCGTAGCCTTCTATTTCAATCCATTTATGCCACAGGGATGAATCGTTACAAGCAACGGTATGTCCTACTTGAGGATAATTTCCATCGGCACATGGACATCCGGTAGCGACATAGGCAGTAAGTTCAAAGTTGCCTGCATATGATCTGGATTTAACTTTTGAAGAAGTTGAATAATCTATTTCAACGGCCGGTGTTGTTTCATATACACTGGCAGGAACGAATGGTTCTACGTCTGCTGGCTTTTCCTCTGTAGTTTCTTCCTCTGAAGATGGTTCTCCTGTAGAAGGATCTATAGCGACAGCATTTGTAACAACAGCTACCTTTTCTTCTTTTTTTGGTATTTCGTTTTCTGGTACATTCTCAACGGTTTCAAGTACAAGATCATCACTTTTGTTGTCATTGAGAATCTTTTCAACTTCTGTCTCTCCCGAATCAAGTGATTGGAAAGCAGAAGAGTGAATGTCAGCGGAGTGAGTCGTTTCATAGAGTCTCTGACTTTCAGCGATTATTGTATCTGTCGGTAAATTCAATCCGGCAAAAGAAACAATTGAAACTGTAGTAACAAGCATTACTTTTTTTAGAGTTTTCATGATTAATACTCCTTTCGCTCTATATAGTTTTAAAACATTTTTAAGAAAAATGCAACACTTTTGTAACAAATTACAATAATTTTGTAAAAAATGTTAATATATAAGTCATAATTTGATGCATATTAGATGTTTTATACAAGGGTATAAATATAGGGGGTTGTATATTACTTACATTTTGATAAACATGAATTGTTACTATTCACAGTGAATGAAATGGATATCAAAATGACTGCTTGCAGTCTTATTTTTGATATCCATTTCATTCATCCTGCGTAGCAGGTAACTCATAATACACGATTCAGTGCTGCGAAAGCAGCGGTAGAGCATCACATATAAGCTTATTTATGCTTGCATAAGAATAAGCGTTAGGTGATGCGGACTTAAGAGTGTATTATGAGTTATCTGTGAATAGTAACTTTTGATTGACATATCGAATTACATGATGTATATTGAACATATGAACAAACGTGCATATGTTATGAAAGGAGTAATAAATGGCAGAAGAAAAACTAGTAAATTCAGAATTAGCTGAAACAGTTAAAAAGAATATGCCTGATGATGAGTATTTGTATGACCTGTCAGAACTCTTCAGAATATTCGGAGATTCAACAAGAATAAAGATACTGTATTCCCTGTTTGATTCCGAACTGTGTGTGGGAGATATAGCAGCAATACTAAATCTCAGTCAATCCTCTGTCAGTCACCAGCTTAGAATTCTTAAGGATTCAAAATTGGTAAAATTCAGACGCGACGGAAAAAGCATTTATTATGCACTTGATGATGACCATGTGAGATCAATACTGAATCTTGGTATGGAACATCTTGAGGAATAATTAGTAAATTATAAAATAAACAAAACCTAAAAAATACTTATAAAAGAAGAGGAGAGGAATTATTATGAAAAAGACTTACAAAGTAGAAGTTGATTGTGCTGCATGTGCAGAGAAGATGCAGGAGGCTATAAAGAATACAGAGGGTATTAAAGACGCATCTCTCAGTTTCATGACTCTTAAATGTAAAGTTGAATTTGAGGATGACGTAGATCCGGATGCAGTAATTCGCTTAGCTAGAGAAAACTGTAAGAAAATAGAAGATGACATGGAAATCTACGTGTAGAGTATCCGGAGGATACGGACTTTTCGAATGGAAATTCTTGGTGATCCGCGAATGATTTCTTACTATATAGATAGAAGATGAATAGTTATGACTAAGAAACAAAAAAACAATTTAATAAGATGTATCGTGGCACTTATCTTAGTAATAGTTTTTGCTGTGATATTTCATAAGGTTGAGGTTTCGTGGTATATCAGACTTCTTACCTATCTTATCCCGTATTTTACAGTCGGATATGACGTTCTTTTGAAGGCTGTAAAGAATATCCGTAACGGTCAGGTCTTTGATGAGTGCTTTCTTATGTCGGTTGCAACTATCGGTGCTATAGGAACAGGGGAATATCTTGAGGGAGTGGCTGTTATGCTGTTCTATCAAATAGGCGAATTGTTCCAGAGTATAGCGGTAGGAAAGAGCCGAAAGAATATAGCCGATCTTATGGACATCTGTCCTGAGGTGGCAAATGTATTAAATGAAG
>JAFZXD010000073.1 GCA_017616955.1 Eubacterium sp.
AGAGGTTCAAATACATTTGTAAGATATATTATGGATAACACTCATATTCCTGTAATGGGACATGCTGATGGAATATGTCATATATACGTTGACAAGGATGCTGATTTTGAGAAGGCTATTCCGGTTATTGTGGATGCGAAGATTCAGTACACAGCTGCTTGTAATGCGGTTGAAACACTGCTCATCCACAAGGATATCGCTTCAGAGTTTATTCCTAAGCTTGCGTCAGCGCTTGCTGAAAATGGAGTAAAGCTGAGAGGTACTAAGGAAGTAACCGATATAGTTGATGCATGGAAGAACGGCGCAGCTGACGGCGGTTCATTTGAATATGAGACTATTGATGAAAATGAATTCAAAGAATACCTTGCGCTTATCGTATCTGCTAAGCTTGTTTCGGATGTTAATGAGGCTGTGAACCATATCAACCTTCACGGATCACATCACACAGACAGCATCATTACCGAAAATGCAGAAACAGCTGATACATTCCTGAGACTTGTTGATTCTGCAGGAGTATATCAGAACTGTTCGACAAGATTTGCAGACGGATTCAGATACGGATTTGGAGCTGAAGTTGGAATTAGCACAAGTAAGATACATGCGAGAGGACCGGTTGGTCTTGAAGGACTTGTTACATATAAGTATAAGCTTGTAGGACATGGTCAGATCGTAGGCGACTATGCCGAGGGAAGAAAACAGTTCCACTTTAAAAATCTGTAATGATATAAAAGATTTTTAAATATTCTGAAATCGGTGTACTGGGATTAACGGACAGAATAAGAAAGAAGAATTATGTACAGTTTTAAATCAAGAGTAAGATACAGCGAGCTTTCAGCGGATAAGAAGCTTTCGTTGGTATCTATAATAAATTATTTTCAGGACTGCTGTACTTTTGAGGCAGAGGATACGGGAGTTGGACTTAAATGGCTGAAGGATCATCATACAGCCTGGATGCTGACTAATTGGCAGATACATATCCTCAGACGACCTGAATATTGTGAAGATATAGAGATAATGACTTGGGCATGTGACTTCAGGTATTTCATTGGCAAGAGAAGCTTTCTCATAAGGAGTCTTACGGGAGAGCCTCTTGTTTTTGCGCTGTCTGAATGGGCATATGTTAATGTTGAGACAGGATTCCCTAATAAAAAAGTACCTCAGGAGGAGTTTGATGCATATGGAATGGCACCTCCTATTGAGAAACGTTTTGAAGAATTCGGAATAGCTCAGAGTACTGAGGATGAGATTTATAAGGGACGCATTGATATTCCGGAAGCCGAAGGAATAGAGCTTCCGAAGATAGTGGTTTCGGGAGAACATCTGGATACAAACGATCATGTTAATAATGCGCAGTATGTAGCGATAGCCTCATCGGTTCTTCCTGATCATTTTGAAGCGGATCTGTTCAGGGCAGAATATAAGATGCAGTCCAAGCTTGGAGATGTTCTTGTCCCGTATGTATATAAAGAAAATGAGAATCTGTGCAAGGTCGTGCTTAAAGATGATGCCGGAAATGTCAAGCTTGTTTGTGCATTTGCGAGAGCTTGTTAAGGTAATCTTAAGGAAAAATTTATGTTTTTTAATTATTATTGTTGAGTACTATGTGGTAGTATTAATAACCGAAAGATACTTTATTTAAAGAGAGGACAAAACGATGAAACACGGTTTGGATCAGAACGATAATCAGGAAGAAGTTAAAGACACTAAAAAAATGTCCTGGGATGAAAAGTATGGCAAGAAAAAAGGCAAAAAGAAAGGTAAGAAGGGGCTGATCATAGCTCTTATTATCATTGTTGCTGTTGTCGGACTTGGTGCTTATGGTTATTCCAAAGCCAAAGGTGCTGCTCAGGCGTTATCGGATTCACTGGGTGATGGAACTCTGGTTGAAGAATTCGGTCAGAAAGATATGTCAGCATACGTTGATGTAACCGGAGTAGCTGAAAGCCAGAAGGTTGAAAAAGTTATAACAACACTTCAGTACCCTGTTAAGGAAATCAAGGTTGCAGTTGGTGACAAGGTCAAAGCCGGTGACGTTGTCTGTACTATAGATACAACTGAGATTGATGAACAGATTGACGATCTTGAAGCTCAGGCTTCAGATGCGGAAAAGGTTAAGGCAAAGGAACTTGAGACTGCTTATCATAATGTCAATTCTGCTGCTTCAAACCGAGACAGAGCTATTAACGGAGCTAACAGAAATATAGACGAGACTAAGAAAGACTTTGAGAATGCAGACGCAGATTATTACAAGAAGCTGGAAGAGTATAATCAGGCTGTAGCTGCAGCAGAGGCGGTTGCAACAAATACTGATGCGGTTCAGGCCGATCCGGCTGTTAGGGCAGCTAAGGCAGCTCTTGATGCTGCAAATGAAGCTTGGTATATAAAGGAAGCTGCATATAAGCAGGCAACAAATAGTTATGATGATGCAGCAGCTTCGGCAGAGCAGAGTTATCAGTCAGCAGTAGACAGCGCTGAACTCACATCTATTAACAGTTCATCTTATTCACCGGTATCTGCTCAGCTTGCTAAGTACTATGCTATGAAGAATGATTCGGTTATTCTATCCGGAACAACAGGTGTGGTTACATCAGTAGATGCAACTGTCGGACTTGCTTCACCGGGCGTATTAATGACTATCCAGGATGACAAGAATCTTGAAGTGAATGCAGATGTTAAAGAGAAGGATATCTTCAGTATAAAAGAAGGTATGAATGTTGAATTCTCTAACAGTACTCTTACAAATGTAACAGGAAAGGGAAATATAACCAAGATTAATAACTTTGCTACATCAGAAGCATCTTCGGCTATGCCTATTACAGCAGGCGGTCAGGCGGCTGCTCCTGAGAATACATTTAAAGTAAAGCTTAAGATTACTGAAG
>JAFZXD010000074.1 GCA_017616955.1 Eubacterium sp.
CCGGCATGCCTATGATATAAAATGCCAGCCTCTGTGCACTTCTCGCACCAATTCCGGGAAGATGTCCCAGCTCTTCTATAAGTCTGCTGACTTCTCCACCATATATATCCATTAGAACAGGCCTCCGAAGCCGCCGCCCATTCCTCCTGTAATTTTACCAAGCTGCTCTTTCTCATCGTCAGCCTGTGTACGAATAGCCTCATTGACCGCCGCCATTATAAGGTCCTGAAGCATCTCTATATCATCAGGATCAACTACTTCTTCAGCTATGCTGAGC
This sequence comes from Eubacterium sp., assembly GCA_017616955.1. Lineage (GTDB taxonomy): Bacteria > Bacillota > Clostridia > Lachnospirales > Lachnospiraceae > Eubacterium_Q. The sequence goes on from JAFZXD010000074.1 coordinate 278, forward strand.
TCTGTGATCTCTTTCTGTCCGTTTATCTTAACTTTAACAACTCCGCCTCCTGCTGAAGCCTCATATTCCTTTGCTTCAAGTTCAGCCTGAGTCTCTTCCATCTGCTTCTGCATTTTCTGTGCCTGCTTCATCAGATTGTTCATATTTCCGGGCATCATTCCTCCGGGAAAGCCACCTCTTTTAGCCATTTATTTCTTCCTCCCTTTCTACTTGTCTTACATCATATTGAATCTTATTAAGTGCTGTAGACTCTCTGTCAAGTACGCCTTTAACTCCGCGTCTCATAACAATGTCCAGCTCTATATGCTTTTTAAATATCCTTGATAACTCGTCCGCCAGATCCGAACGATGCTTATCATCTTTATAGTATAGGTATCGCTGGTTTGTATCATCTTTTTCGTCAAATACTATAACCAGTCTTCCCGCACCATCACTTGAATAATCCTTCGACGGTTCTATGATAAGGTCATTTGTATACTGTTTCTGAAGTCCTTCCAGCTTTGGGATGACCTCTGTATTCCAGCCCTTTGAAATCCTTATCAGTTCTTCAGCCTCTGCCGGCGGAAAACTCTCTCTTATATTCTGAATTATTATATCGCTCTGAAGCTTGGGATCCTGTTTTTCTTCAACCGGTCCGACACTACCGAGTTCACCGTTTTTGATCAACTCTCTTATTGCCTTCTCAACTTTATGATCCACCAGCGCTTCTATTTCTCGGGATTCAACTGTCGAAGCACCTGCTTCCGAAGGAGTCCCTCCGGATTCTGATGACGGAGCACCTTCTTCAGGTATAGCCGATGAAGTAAATCCCTTCTCAAGCCTCTCAAGTCTTCCTATGACAGAACTGAGATCGATATCTGTCTCAGGTCTCATCATTCTTATAACAGCCATCTCAAGAGTTACTCTCTTAACTGACGAATATCTTATATCCGAACACAGTTTCTGAAGTATATTCAGATATCTTGTGAGCGTCTCAACCGAAAAGTTTTGTCCCAGTTCACTCAGCTGTGCTGCAGTCTCCTCTGTCATGTCCATATCTCCGGCAAGACCGGGTGATAGTTTAAGAAAGAGGACATTTCTCATAAACCAGGTAAAGTCATCTACAAACTTTGTCAGATCTTTACCATTCCATATAGCGTCATTTATTATATCCAGAACTTTATTTGCATCATCCTCATTTACCGCTTTCAGAAGATCAACATATATATCAACAGAAACAGCACCAATAGTCTTCAGAACGCTGTCACGTGTCAGTTCTTCGCCAAGCGAAGCGGACATACATTCATCGAGAATGGACAGAGCGTCTCTCATGGATCCGTCTGCACTTCTTGCAATGAATCGAAGAGCATCTCTCGTCGCAGTTCCACCTTCGCGTCCGACTATTTCTTCAAGTCTGTCAGTTATTGTCTCCAGTGATATTCTGTGAAAATCATATCTCTGACATCTCGACTTGATGGTTACCGGCAGCTTATGTTCATCTGTTGTAGCGAGAATGAATATAACATATTCCGGGGGCTCTTCCAGAGTTTTCAGAAGAGCGTTGTAAGCTCCTGCCGAAAGCATATGTACCTCATCTATGATATATACAAGATACTTACCCTGAGCGGGAGAATACTGAACAGCTTCTTTGATCTGTCTGATATTATCGACACCGTTATTAGAAGCAGCATCTATCTCTATAACATTGAGCGAACTTCCGTCAGCTATAGCCTTACAGCTGTCGCAAACACCACATGGACCGTTCTCGGTTGGATGCTCACAATTTACAGCCTTCGCCATCAGTTTTGCTACAGTCGTTTTTCCTGTTCCTCTAGTGCCGCAAAAAAGGTATGCATGTCCTACTCGGTCATGCATAAGCTGATTCTTTAAAGTTGTGACTATATGTTCCTGACCCTTTACTTCATCAAATGTATCCGGGCGGAACTTTCTATATAATGCAACGTATGACATACGACCTGTATCCATCCTTCCGGAATCTTTTCACAGTTAACTCGTATATCACTCTTAAGTCCGCATCGCCTATCGCTTATTCTTATGCAAGCATAAATAAGCTTATACGCGATGCTCTATTGCTGCTGACGCAGCACTGAATCGTGTTATACGAGTTACCTGCTACGCAGGTTGGTTTGGATGATTATCAAAAAAATTTCTGCAAGCAGATATTTTGATAATCATCCAAGCCAACTGTGAATAGTATCCATAGTCCATATCATTATACAATGATACGACGTCAGTGTCAAAAAAGAAAAACAGCCACAAACCGTTTTTTATATCGGTTTTCTGGCTGTTTTTAATTGCGTCCTAGAGGATTCGAACCCCCGACCTTCTGGTCCGTAGCCAGACGCTCTATCCAGCTGAGCTAAGAACGCATTTTATATCCCTGTGAAGTGTTCCGCTTCACAGCATTTGTCATAATAACACTTCTACCCATACCATGTCAAGTAATAAGTTTTTATTTTCTGAACAAACTGAAAAACTGTAATCGAAATCCTCTATTTTCTTGGAATAAACATAGTATTTTCTGTCTTCCAGATCATAGCCTTTTGAGAGCACACGCCTTATAGAATACCCTTTCTCTATATATCCTTCGGAATAATCCAGCGTAAAACAGGAAAGAGGTACACTAATGCCTTTTCCGGTACATTTTAAAAAGGCCTCTTTCGCGGTCCAGACTTCACGGAATCTTTCCTGACTGTCTGCTACATAGGTTTTATCCTCTTCAGCAAACATTCTGCCGGTTATTCTAAAATCTTTATCTGTCTTACATTCTATATCTATTCCGATACTCATATCCGAAACAGCTACCGTGACAAGTTCTCCTGAATGAGAGATATTATAATGAATCACCTTATCACCCGTACTTACGGTTCTTGATTCCTCACTATGATTATTGGAATCGAGCAGATTAACAGCTTCTTTCTCATCAAGTCCCAGCACTTCCGAAAGCAGCATAACAAGAAGTCTTCCGGCTGCATAGCTTTGATTTCGAGCCTCTTCATTCTTTATCTTTTCAAGTTTTTTCCTACGGCATATCGGGAGGAGCCCGGTATTACCGAACCCCTCCCGATTAATAACTTCACTATCAAGTTTATGAATATATACTTTTGTGATCATATCGCCTCGCCGGATTATAATGTCACTATTCTGAATCCTCAGCACCTGATTCCTCATCTGCCGATTCTTCAGCATCACCTTCGCTTGCCACGCTCTTCTTAGGACCCGGCTTTGAAGTTGCCATCATAGCAAGATCTATATTTATGAAATCATCACTTCCGATATAGTAAGAATCATCAGTTGTTATAATTCTCACCTTAACGGTCTCAGGATCTGCATACTCTATCTCACTGGCAGCATCCGCAAGAATACCTATAACACCACTGGCGAATTCATATTCGTATTCTTCCTTGGTGTAGTTATTGTATTCTCCGGCATCAACGGCCTTATTGAACTTCTCTATATACTCCGTCACATCACTATCAACCTGTGACAGAATATTGATCGGATAGATTGTTACATC
>JAFZXD010000006.1 GCA_017616955.1 Eubacterium sp.
AGCTTCTGAAAACAGCTGCGACAGCTTCCATCAATTGAACACGTGGATCAGTTGGGAATTCTTCATTAAATGTTTTCTTATAGTATGCTTTATATTTAGCAACTAATTCTTTTAACTCTTCTGTAGTAACTTCAGTAAGCTCTTCTGTCTTATTATCCGCTTCGGTAGTCTTTGATCCGCAAGCAGTTAAGGATGCGGCAAATATAGCGGTAATAGCCAGTATTCTAAGTCTTTTCTTCACAGTACCTCCTTTCGCAGCATACATTTTTATATTCATTTGTATGTGTTACTTATTTGTAACATACCTATATTATAAAATTCAAATACATATAAGCGGCATCACTAATAAAAACTTTTTTCATCATTCGTGTGAATAATTTGAGAAGAAATGTGAATTATATGAGAAGTGATTGACATAAGATTCACAGAGTGGTATAACATATTCGAAAGGAGAATTAGCACTCATCAACCAAGAGTGCTAACAAAATGTATTTGAGAGAGGAGTTGATGTTATGAATGCTGATAAGTTCACAAGAAAATCTCTTGAGGCAGTAGAGGGCTGCCAGAGAATAGCTATGGAATATAATAATCAGGAAGTAGTTTCGGAACATTTGCTTTACAGTCTGCTTACTATAGATGATAGTCTTATAAAGAAACTTCTGGATAAGATGGGTATAGCAACATCTGCATTTATAGATGAAGCAGAGTCACTGGTAAAGGCAAGACCTCATGTTTCGGGTTCTTCCGAAGATGTTTATATGGGACAGGATATGAGCCGTGTTATCTTGACTGCTGAAACAAATGCAAAGAAGATGGGGGATGACTATATCTCTGTTGAGCATTTGTTCGTAGCCCTCCTGGAAAAAGGTGATGAGGCGGTTAAGAATCTTTTCAAGAAGTTTGGTATAAAGAAAAATGACTTTATGAAGGCTCTTGCTGAAGTAAGAGGTAATAAGAAGGTAGAGTCCGACAATCCTGAGGACACATACGGTGCTCTTGAAAAGTTCGGTGAAAGTCTTGTTCAGAGAGCTCGAGCTCAGAAGCTTGATCCGGTCATCGGACGTGATGCTGAGATAAGAAATATCATACGTATTCTTTCTCGTAAAACCAAGAACAATCCCGTTCTTATAGGTGATCCCGGTGTTGGTAAAACTGCAGCTATAGAAGGTCTCGCACAGCGTATTGTAAAGGGCGATGTGCCTGATTCTCTTAAAAATAAGGAGATATTTGCACTTGATATGGGATCTCTTATCGCTGGTGCAAAGTACAGAGGTGAATTCGAAGAAAGACTTAAGTCAGTACTTGATGAAGTTAAAAAATCAGATGGTGAAATAATACTTTTCATCGATGAGATTCATACTATAGTAGGAGCAGGCAAAACAGATGGAGCACTTGATGCAGGCAATATGCTTAAGCCGATGCTGGCCAGAGGAGAACTGCATTGTATCGGTGCAACTACGGTAGATGAGTACAGAAAGTATATCGAGAAGGATAAGGCTCTTGAAAGAAGATTTCAGCCTGTACAGATAAGTGAACCTACAGTAGAGGATACTATATCCATATTAAGAGGTATCAAGAACCGTTATGAAGTATTCCATGGCGTAAAGATCAGTGATGGTGCTCTGGTCGCAGCGGCTACACTTTCCAACAGATATATAACAGACAGATTCCTTCCGGATAAGGCTATAGACCTTGTTGACGAAGCGTGTGCTATGATCAAGACAGAGCTAAATTCTATGCCGGCGGAAGTGGATGAGATAGAGCGTAAGATTATGCAGCTCGAGATAGAGGAGGCTGCACTCAAGAACGAAGATGATCATCTTTCAAAAGAAAGACTTGAGTCTATCAAAGCAGAACTTGCCGAACTTAAGGACAAGGCAAATGCCATGAAAGCCACATGGGAAAATGAGAAGGCTGAGGTTGATAAGGTCAGAAATCTTCGTGAAGAGATAGAACTCGTAAAAGATGATATAGAGATAGCAAAGAGAAAGTACGATCTTAATAAAGCTGCAGAACTTCAGTACGGTAAACTTCCACAGTTGCAGCAGGAACTGGAAGCAGTTGAGAATAGTGCTACGGTTAAGGAAAGACAGCTTCTGCATGAGACAGTAACTGATGAAGAGATAGCGAAGATCATATCAAAGTGGACAGGAATTCCTGTATCAAAACTTTCGGAATCTGAGAGAAATAAGACACTTCATCTGGCTGATGAGCTTCATAAGAGAGTTATCGGTCAGGACAGTGCGGTTTCGCTTGTGAGTGAGGCTATAATCAGATCTAAAGCCGGAATAAAGGATCCTACAAAACCGATTGGTTCATTCCTTTTCCTTGGACCTACCGGAGTTGGTAAGACAGAACTTGCCAAGACACTTGCTGAAGCACTCTTTGATAATGAAGCAAATATCATTCGAATCGATATGAGTGAATATATGGAGAAACACAGTGTGTCTCGTCTTATCGGAGCGCCTCCCGGATATGTTGGATATGATGAGGGTGGACAGCTGACCGATGCTGTAAGACGTAGTCCGTATTCAGTAGTTCTCTTTGATGAGGTTGAGAAGGCACATCCGGATGTATTCAATA
>JAFZXD010000075.1 GCA_017616955.1 Eubacterium sp.
ATATTTAACGCCAAGAACTTTGGACAGTTTAATTCGCCATATCATGGAATACTTCAGGTTACGGGTGACTGCGTAATATCAATGGTATGTGATTTTCAGGATCCGCTTGAGCTGATTCCTCGTTATCTGGAGGAATGGGAAAACGGTTATAAGATTGTAATCGGAATCAAAACTTCCAGTAAAGAGAATAAGTTTATGTACTGGGCAAGATCTATGTACTATAAATTCGTAAAGAAGTTCTCTGATGTTGAGCAGATTCAGCACTTCACAGGATCGGGACTCTATGACAGAGAATTTATTGAGGTTCTGAGAAATCTGAACGATCCAACTCCTTTCCTTCGCGGAATTGTTGCGGAACTTGGATTTAAGAGAAAAGAGATTGAATATGAACAGCCTGAGAGACGTGCCGGAAAGACTCATAACAATTTCTATACTTTATATGATGCAGCGATGCTCTCCATAACTTCATATACGAAGATTGGACTCAGACTCTGTACATTTGTCGGAGCATTTGCAGCGTTTGCAAGTATGGCTGTCGGACTTGTATATCTGATATTAAAACTTATAAACTGGGATAGTTTTGAAGCAGGTATGGCTCCGCTGATCATCCTCTTGTCATTTATTGGAGCGATGCAGCTTTTCTCCATAGGTTTTATGGGAGAATACATCATGAGTATGAACAGACGAATCATGAACAGACCGCTTGTTGTTGAAGAAGAAAGAATTAATTTTGAGGAAGATACGGAAAAATAATGGATAAGATAAAGCTAAAAAAGCCTAATAACAAACTAATCATATATGGGGTGCTTATTTTTCTTTTCTATATGATACTTCAGATGAAGTATGTATATGATGTATGGTTTGATCCGGATGAACTGGATATATATAATGTTGCTTTTGAGATAGTAAAAGGAAAGGTTTTGTACAGAGATATTCCTTCTCAACACATGCCTTTTACATACTTTTTCAGTGCAATTTTTTATGTATTGGGAGCGCATGAAGCATATCTTCAGAGAATATATTACTATATTCTCTTTTCGGCTTTCTGGACAGGTTTTGTGTTCCGTCACAGAAGGTATGTTAATAAGTGGATACTTGTACTTCATCCACTTGTTTATTTTACACTTATGCAGATGCAGGACTTCTCTACACAGATTCTTTCAGAAAACCTGGTTATAATCGGTGTTGAGATATTTGCATTTGAATTCATAAGATTTCTTAATAAGAGAGATATAGATCTTAAAGGATGTTTATTGATGTGCATTGGAGTGATGTTCACATTTGGGGCGAGCTTTATCTCCATATTTGCACTGTTTTTTATGGGACTGGGTGTCCTTTTGACTGAGATAAAATGGAGAATAGAGAGTCATCAGCCTGCAAAGGAATGGTGGTTGATGATGATCAAGAGATACGGAAGACTCTTTGCTATAGGAGCGGCTCCCTGGATCATATATATGATCTATGCGCTTGCGACAGGTTCGTTTGGAAAGTTTTATCTTGAAGCGTATCTTATTAACAGACTGTATTATCCTAAGTATAACGGAGGAATCGGAGGCGGTACTGCAGGAACATTCCTTATGCCGCTCACTACATTTGCGAGTGAGATACTGAGCATCAGACTTAAAAAGATAGGTGCAACAGAGCTTATGCGATGGATAATCCTGTTTAGCGGATGCACTTATTTTCCGTATAAGATGGCGAAGAAGCATGGAGTTGTGGCAGGGTTAACATTTTTCATGTTCACACTCAGCTGTGGACTTAGAGGATATTTCAATTATCACGGAAAGGTCTTCGAGGCGCTTATAGCTCTTTTTGCGACTTACGTATGGGTTGAGTATGCATACGGAGGAAAGCAAAGCTTTGAGAAGGCACATATTTTAAGAAAGGCCTTTCTTGCAACAACAGTTTTGGTTGTTTTTGTAAATCACATTAATAATCTAAACAATGTTTTTACATTCTTCGTTAATTCAGAATATAACCATTATCATAGTGATACAGATATAGTACAAAAGATTACCGATGAAGATGAGGCTATATGGCAGACAAATATGTGCAATGCTATTCCTTGGGCTTCAAAGAGAGTCACAATCGGAGCTTCGGTAAACTGCCCATGGATGTGGGAAGGTTTGGGTGACGAAGATTTTAAGACAATTAAGGAGACTGCTCCGAGAGTTGTTGTATTCCAGCTTGGATACGATTCTTGGGGTGAAAAGATGAGCGAGTATGCTTCGGAGGCTTATGCATATATAATCGAGAATTATAAATATTTGCCAACAGCAGGTCAGATATGGGTAAGAAAAGATTATTATGACGAGGCTTGCCGCAAACTTGGACTTGATCCGGCAACTGTAAAAAATGATGGTGGACTCAGTGTTACACCGTATGAAGTGGAAGAAGAAGAAAAACCACGTTAGTTTAGAGCTGAGCCGGATTTGAATAGATAATAAATAAGGAGACAAACAATGGGAAAGATTAATGTTGAATCATGCATGGTAGATGGAGTTGAGATAGAGGGACTTAAGGTCATAACACCTACAGTATTTGGTGATGATCGCGGATACTTTATGGAGACATATAATGAAAACGATATGAAAGACGCAGGAATGGATTATGTATTCGTTCAGGATAATCAGAGTGCTTCAAAGAAGGGTGTTCTCAGAGGACTTCATTTCCAGAAGGAATTCCCACAGGATAAGCTTGTTCGTGTAGTTAACGGAGAAGTATTTGACGTTGCTGTTGACTTAAGACCCGGCAGCAAGACATTTGGAAAGTGGTATGGAGTAAGACTTTCAGCAGAGAATAAAAAGCAGTTTATGATACCTAAAAACTTTGCACACGGATTCAT
>JAFZXD010000007.1 GCA_017616955.1 Eubacterium sp.
CTGACTGAGGATGAAGAGGTCGGAAGAATCATAAATAGCATGGTCTGATCATTTAATAGATACATAATTATACATCGATATATATTCAGGAGGATATAGCATATGGAAGAGTCAATGAAAGATTATGAAAAAATGCTTGAAGAATCATATAGTTTAATGGGAGACGGAGTGCATGATACCGATACTCTGTTGGCTTGGAGAAAGGCAGAGGAACTTCAAGAGTCTCAGGAGAATATAACTGTTACGGTCAGCGAAGTGGTTAAAGGTGGAGTGGTTGCTGATTTTGAAGGAATACGTGCATTTATACCTATCTCAAAACTGTCTCTTGAAAGGATTGATGATTGTAATCAATTCTTATGGAAAGAGATCGAGGTCAGAGTATTTGAGGCAAATATGGATGAAGATAAACTTATCCTATCTGCAAAAGAAATACTGAAGGAAAAACAGGAGATCAGCAGAAAGAAGAAATTATCAGATGTTCAGGTAGGACAGGTATTACATGGCGTGGTTGCAACAATAAAGGATTATGGTGCATTTGTTGATCTGGGCGATGGATTATCCGGGCTGGTGCATATCTCTCAGATATCCCATAAAAGGATTAAGCATCCCGGTGTAGCACTTAAAGAAGGACAGGAAGTTGATGTTAAGGTTATAGATATTAAAGATGGCAAGATTTCACTCTCTATAAAAGCTCTTCTGGATGACTCTGAGGAACAGCTTGAAGAAGATATAGACATTCCTGAGTCAGAGGAAATCGGAACATCATTAGGTGATCTTTTAAAAGGCTTTAAGTTTGATTAAGGGAAACATATATTAAGCGGAGGAAATGTTTAGATGGAACTGTATAAAGGCAGACCTGAATCTATGGAAGGAAGGTTGCCAAGAGAAGTCAGAACTTATGATTATCTTGATGAACTTGGATTAGAATACTATCGTACGGATCATGAACCTGCAGATAACATGGAAGCCTGCAATGTGATAGATTCGGTACTGGGTGTTATAATCTGTAAAAATCTATTTCTCTGTAATAGACAGAAGACGAATTTCTATCTTCTCATGATGCCCGGAGATAAGAAGTTCAAGACAAAAGAGCTTTCATCTCAGATTGGCTCATCGAGACTTTCATTTGCAGATGCAGATGACATGCTTAAGTATCTCGATATCGAACCGGGATCGGTAAGTATTATGGGACTCATGAATGACAAGGGTCATGACGTTCAGCTTCTTATTGATGAAGACGTGCTGGACGGAGAAGAATTAGGTTGTCATCCTTGTGTATGCACATCAAGTTTAAAGCTTAATACTAAAGAAGTATTGGATAAATTCCTACCTGCCACTGGACATGATTATAAGACGGTTCATTTGGTAGGAGAGGATTAGTAGTTAAGTCGGGGCATAATAATATGGGGGTACTTATGGGAAGAAATCATGAAGTAACAGAAGTACAGCATCTGCTTGATGAGAATGGCGAACTGAGGGAACCTGGATGGTCTCGTCGACTTGTTCAGAAGTATGACAGGTCTATGATCAAGGCTCCAAAGTGGCGTATAAAGGAATGGGATTATTATCTCGTTTTGAGTGATTCATTTGCAGGTGCTTTTACTATATCTGATGACGGATATATCGGACTGCAGTCTGTTTCATTGATAGAGTTCGGAGATAATCCATGGGAACATACTGAGACGGTTTTAAATGCATTTCCTATGGGGCGTATCAACCTGCCTGCGGACTCTGATTTTGGTCCGACAAAGTATATGGATAAAAGACTTAGGATGAAGTTTGATGCCGGAAATGGCAAGAGACGTATCAGGTGTCGTTTTGACAACTTCTGCGAGGGAAAGCCTTTTGAATGTGATATCGTTCTGGAACAGCCTGACATGGATACAATGGTTATAGCTACACCTTGGGATAAGCGTCATGCGTTTTATTATAATCAGAAAATCAACTGTATGCGTGCTTCGGGATATATGAAGTATGATGGTAAGACTTATGAATTTAATCCTAAAACTGATTTTGGAACGCTGGATTGGGGACGTGGAGTTTGGACTTATGACAATACATGGCATTGGGGTTCCGGAAATGCAGATATAGATGGGAATAGTTTTGGTTTTAATATAGGTTACGGCTTCGGTAATACTTCTGCCGCAACGGAAAATGTCATCTTTTATAACGGCGTGGCACATAAACTGGACGATATTGAGTTTCATATTTCTGAAGACAGTTATATGAAACCATGGACATTTACGTCTTCGGACGGAAGATTTGAGATGGATTTTATTCCTGTGCTGGACAGAGCAGCATGTCTGGATTATAAAGTTATAGTTTCTGACCAGCATCAGGTATTTGGAAGAATGTCCGGCAAAGCAATTCTTGATGACGGACAAGTTATTGAGATTAAAGATATAATGTGTTTCGCCGAAAAGGTTCACAACAGATATTAATGATGGATTTATTCGAAAACAATTTCGGTATATTCCGGTGTTTTGCCATTCATAATCTGTTCGGTGACTCCTATTGATTTGAGTATATCGTTTTCTTTATGTATGAACTCATTCATAGGGAGAAATTCAAGTTCGGTGAAACTATCCATAACCGACTTGTATGGACTGTCAGTATATAGATTTGGAATATCCATACTTTCGTGGGTTTCTCTGTTATAAACATTGTACGAATAAGCTACAGGTTCAGTGATCTCTTCACTATAAGGTGTAAGTCTCATAGAACAGATACATATTCTTCCGTCAAGATCTGTCAGATCATAATCTGTATGCTCGTTATTCATTGCAAACTGATCGATATCAAGGCAGTCTTCTTGAAAGAAGCCATAATTATATTTTCCATCTGCGTTTATATATGCAGTATTAAGACCGCGATTTGCGGCTCCCAAACTACCGCCTTCTTTGATGAAGCCATACTCATTTATACTTGTGCTGCTTCGTGACCATTCGGAAAATGCAAAAATGACTTGAAGCTTCGAATCTATTTCTTTGATTATATAGGCGATACTGCTTTTTTATTCTATAAATGACCCGTGAATACGAAGTACCATTTCTGCGACTCCGTCATTACCACAGTC
>JAFZXD010000076.1 GCA_017616955.1 Eubacterium sp.
ACCGGAGAGCAAATCGCTTATTATATGAAGAATGCTAAGTATATCCTCGAAGGACTTAAGTCTGCAGGTTATACAGTTTCAGGTGGTGTAAATGCTCCTTATATCTGGCTTAAGACGCCTGATAACATGAGTAGTTGGGACTTCTTCGATTATCTTCTGAAGGAGGCAAATGTCGTAGGAACACCTGGTTCGGGATTCGGACCAAGCGGCGAGGGACATTTCCGACTTACAGCATTTGGTAGTTATGAGAATACAGTAGAAGCTATTGAGAGAATTAAGAAGCTTTAAGAAGGCTAAAGGGAGGACAACATGAAGGTTGTAATGCTCGCCGGTGGATACGGCACAAGAATAAGTGAAGAGAGTCATCTTAAACCAAAGCCAATGATCGAGATCGGAGGAAAACCGATACTTTGGCACATCATGAAGGAATATTCATATTACGGATTTAATGAATTTGTAATATGCGCAGGTTATAAACAGCATGTCATCAAGGAATGGTTTGCAAATTACTATCTGCACAATTCAGATATCACATTCGATTTTTCTGATGATAATAAGATGACCGTACATAGTAATGTGGCAGAACCATGGAAAGTTACTATAGTAGATACAGGTCTTAATACAATGACCGGTGGACGAATCAAGAGAATCAAGGATTACGTTGGAGATGAGACATTTATGCTCACATACGGAGACGGAGTCTGCGATATAAATATCAAGGATCTTCTTGAGTTCCATAAGAGTCATGGAAAGCTTGCTACTATAACAGCTGTTCAGCTTGGACAGAGATTCGGTATCCTTGATATCAAGGATGACGGTGTTATCACAAGCTTCAGAGAAAAAGATGACAGTGATGGAGCTCGTATAAATGGTGGATACATGGTTCTTGAACCGGGGGTATTCGACTATCTCAAGGATGACACAACAGTATTTGAACAGGAGCCTATGAAGAAGCTTGCCGCTGACGGACAGCTTATGGCTTATGAGTTTGATGGATACTGGCAGTGTATGGATACAAAGAGAGAGATGGATAAGCTGAATGAACTCATCGAAAAAGGTGAGGCAAAGTGGATGCACTGGACTAAATAATGTGTGAAAGCATACTTTCGTGAACGCTCTTTTCGCGACAATAATCATTTCGCTTGTGAGCATGTTGACTAAGGCAAATGCAGCAAAATATGCGCGTGAGACCGTTGCGGGCCTCGGCACTTAGCGATTCAGACACATTTTGTGGCTGAGAGCTTAGTGTCCGCTAGGGGTGTCCCGCACCGTACGCGAGTAGAGTCGAGCGAGCATATTTTATGCATGCCGGTCAAACATGCCGCGGAATTATAGTTCAATAAAGTATGCTTTCGAAGAGACGTGGAAGCGGATTACGATTGATTTGAAATATTAGAGGAGATAAGTAAGAGTGAATAAGGAAGATCTCGAGTTTTTTAAAGGTAAGCGTGTTTTGGTGACGGGTCATACCGGTTTTAAGGGAAGCTGGCTCTGCCAGATTCTTATAGGTGCCGGCGCTGAGGTGACCGGTTATTCGCTTGAGCCGCCTACAAATCCAAGTCTTTTTAATGAGGCAGGGATTGCGGACAGAATTAATCATATAGTTGGTGATATCAGGGATCGTGAGAAACTGATGCGTGTATTTAAGGAGGTGCAGCCTGAGATAGTGCTTCATCTTGCAGCTCAGCCTATTGTTCGTGAGTCTTACAAGGATCCTGTGGGAACTTATGAGACAAATGTCATGGGTACGGTTAATATCTGTGAGGCAGTTAGGCAGACTCCGTCTGTTAAGTCATTTCTGAATGTTACTACCGATAAGGTTTATAAGAATAATGAGTGGTGCTGGGGCTACCGTGAGAATGAACCTCTGGACGGTTATGATCCTTATTCAAATTCAAAGTCATGCTCTGAGCTGGTAACTCACAGTTACATCAACTCTTTCTATAATGATATGGATATTGCGGTTTCAACTGCACGTGCCGGAAATGTAATCGGTGGTGGTGACTATGCTCCGGACCGAATCATTCCTGACTGTGTAAGAGCAGCCGAAAAGAACGAAGTAATCATTGTAAGAAATCCATATTCAACCAGACCATATCAGCATGTGCTTGAGCCTCTTAATATATACCTTACAATAGCTAAGGAACAGTATAAGGATAAAACAAAGGCCGGTTTCTATAACGTTGGACCGGATGATTATGACTGTGTTACTACAGGTGATATAGTAGATAAGTTCTGTGCTGCATGGAATAACGGGACAGATGTAAGTAACCCTACAGATGCCGGTAAGAAGATCACCTGGGAGAATAAACATGACGGAGGTCCTCATGAGGCTAACTTCCTGAAACTTGACTGCTCACTTGTGAAGAGTACATTTGACTGGAATCCTGTATGGAATATAGATAAAGCAGTTGAGATGGTTGTACAGTTCTCTAAGAGAAGACTTGCTGAACCTGATAAGGTTGCTGAAGAGATGGATGCAGAGATTGCAGAGTTCTTCAAATAATAGAATAGAGAGATTATGATAAACTAAAAGGAGTGTATATATGTCTAAATGGAATAATGAGCAGGAAGCTCGTGACGAAATAAAGGGTCTTGTTGCTGAGTACTATAATCAGTTCAAGAAACCTGAACAGGAGAAGAAATTTGAAGAGGGTGATCGTATCTCATATGCCTCAAGAGTTTACGATGAGAAGGAAATGCTCTCTCTTACAGATGCTACTCTTGATTTCTGGTTAACAACAGGAAGATTCTCAGATGAGTTCGAGAAGAACTTTGCTGAGTGGATAGGTGTGAGATTTGCTAATCTTGTAAACAGTGGTTCATCTGCAAACCTGATCGCTTTTATGACTCTTACATCTCCGCTTCTTGGAGACAGACAGGTTAAGCGTGGAGATGAAGTTATAACTGTTGCAGCCGGTTTCCCTACAACCGTTGCACCTGTTCTTCAGTATGGCGCTGTTCCTGTAT
>JAFZXD010000077.1 GCA_017616955.1 Eubacterium sp.
CAATACCCTCTGTTATGGTGTCTGAACAGCACCAACAATACGATCTATTATTGTTTCTACAGAAACATCATCTGCTATAGCTGCATAGTTAAGTTCTACTCTGTGGCGTAGAACCTGATGGCGAAGCAATTTAACATCATCAGGAGTAACATATGTTCTTCCGTATATAAGAGCAACAGCTTTTGCGATCTTCATAAATGCTATCGATGCTCTCGGGCTCGCTCCCATCTTTACGTAACGACTGAGTTCCTGAGGAAGCACCTTGTCTGCATGTCTTGTTGCATCTACTACAAATGAGATATATTTCTTTATGGATGCGTCCACATAAACCTTCTCGGCTATAGTCTGAATATTATCGATATCTTTTATACTAAGTACAGGAGGTGTTCTCTTTATGGCACCTGCTTCTATTCTGTTAAGGATCTCTGCCTCATCCTCAGGTGATGGATAAGTTATCTTTTCCTTAATGAGGAATCGGTCTGTCTGAGCTTCGGAAAGAAGGTAAGTTCCTTCCTGCTCGATAGGGTTCTGTGTAGCTATAACTATGAAAACGTCACCCGGCATCTTGTAAGCTTTACCACCTATTGTAACCTGACGCTCCTGCATCGCCTCAAGCATGGCACTCTGTGTCTTAGCACTTGAACGGTTTATCTCATCCAACAAAACGAAGTTAGCGAATACCGGACCAAGAGTAGTCTCAAACTGACCGGTAGACTGATTATAAACCTGAGTACCTATAATATCACTCGGAAGAAGATCCGGAGTACACTGAATACGCGCAAACTTTCCATCAACCGCATCCGATATAGTCTTTGCTGCCGTTGTCTTTGCAAGACCCGGTACAGACTCTATAAGGATATGTCCGTCTGCTATGATTGATGATACCAGCGCAAACTTCAGATTCTGCTGTCCTACTACCTTTCCATCATAGTAATCAGATATCTTTTTTATAACATCCTGAGCATAGTTAAATTCTTCCTGTGATATCTTGTTATTTGCTTCATTCATACCTGAAGAAGAATTCACATTCATAGTTTCCATTTCGCTTACTTCCTCCTGTTTAGTTAAGCATTTCACTTACTATTTTTTCTTTTTGCTGTTCTTTCTGTATGTTCGCTTCTTGTCAGAATCTTTCTTTACAGCATTTTTATCATTTTCTTTTTTCTCTTCACTTTTTTCTGTTTCTTTTGTATCTGTCTTTTTACCTTCTTCGGAATTCTTTAAAACCTCAGTTTCCACATCGTCCTTATTGTCAGAATCTTTCTTGTCTGACGCATTTTTATCAGAGCTTTTCTTAGGAGCACCCTTCTTATCCGAAGCTTTTTTATCCGAGCTCTTCTTGTCTGAAGTCTTTTTGTCCGAACCCTTCTTTCCGGACTTCTTATCCGGCAGATTCTTCTCTTCAGAATCCTTATCCAAAGCATTGCCCATCATATTACTGTGATGCATCAAAATTGGTTCAATATACTGTGACTCGTAGTAATGATATAGAGCCTTGTATTCCTCAGTCTGAACATCTGTAGCATGACCATGCATCTCATCGAAATCACTGTCACGTCTTATCTTCTTGATAACATGAAGTGATACGTTTGCTGCATGAGAAGCAATACGCTCGAAACTGTTTATAAGGTCAAACAGTGAAACACCACCTTCAATACTGCAGACACCTTCCTGAAGTCTCTCAACATGGTGAGATTTGATAACTTCCTTCAGCTCATCGATAGCTTCTGAAAGAGGCTCAACTCTGACAGCCAGATTACTGTCTTCTGTATTGAAAGCTTTTACTGCCGTTTCTATAGTATACTCCACTGCAGCAATAATTGTTTCGACTTCTTTGTGACCAGAAGGTGAAAAATGTATGTCCTGCTCATTTTTATCTCTGGCTACATAGGCTATATTCATACAATAATCGCCCATACGTTCAAAATCTCCAATAGAGTTCAGAATCTCGGAAACAGTCAGTTTGTCATCTCTTGTAAGTCTCTTTCTATCGATTCGAACTATGTAAGATGAAAGCGCTGTTTCGCATTTATCAATAAATGCTTCATTGTCCTCCATCTGCGGAAGCTTTGATTCGTTGTATTCATAGATCATACTTGTAGCAAGTTTATAATTCTCAAGTATAGCTTCACTCATCTTTGTAATAACAGCCTTACACTGCTGAAGAGCTATAGTCGGTGTATTAAGAAGCATATCATCAAGCTTTGTGAGTTCAACATCCTCAAGCTTCTCCTCTTCTTTTCCGACGATTTTTTCTGTTATATTAGAAACCGTTCCCGTAAACGGAAGCAATATAATACCTGTGATCATATTAAACAGAAGATGAATATTCGCTATACTACCTCTGTTGGCCAGATTAGACATAAATGAAAGTCCTATGGTGTAATGAATACCATAAATGACCGCCGTAAAGAATACTGCTCCGAATATATTAAACAGAACATAACCGGCTACAATTCTCTTAGCATTTTTATTAGCTCCGATACCGCCTATAATGGTAGTCGAACACTTTCCGATATTCTGACCTATTATTATTGGAATAGCCACAGCATAGGATATCATTCCCGATGCAGAAAGAGCCTGAAGAATACCTACCGAAGCACTTGAGCTCTGAAGAATGGCTGTGATAACAAGTCCGATAAGAATACCCACCAGAGGATTCTCAAACGAAGTAAAAAACGACTGAAACTTAGGATTGTTTTTTAATGGTGCAAAAACCCCTTCCATAAGATTCATTCCATAAAAAAGGACACCAAGTCCCACAAGAATACCTGCTACGCTTTTCGCTTTTTTGTTTTTTGAAAAAACTATAATAAATGCGCCAAGTCCTACAAGCATAGGGGCTAAAGAATCGGTTTTCAATAGATTGAGTGCCAGACTGTCTCCGCTAACATCACCAAGACGTATAATCTGCGCAGTAGCTGTACTACCCAAGTTTGCACCAAACACAACAGGAAGTGCCTGTGTAGCTTTCATGATTCCCGCATTAACAAAACCTACCAGCATAAGTGTGGTAGCCGCCGAACTCTGTATGATAGCAGTCACCAATGTACCAAAAGTCCACCCCTTTATACTTCCAACCCCTCTTTTCTTACTTGTGGTTATCTTCTCAAGAAGTCTCTCAAGACCTGATCCCGCAAGTTTCTCAATCGAGGAACTCATATTACTCATTCCGAACAAAAATAAGCCTATTCCACCAAATAATTGTAATACCTTAAATATGTCCATTACTTTACTCCTTTTTTCCTTTAAGGCCTTTTCATAATAACTATAAACTTATTGCATCATTTCTTTGCGCATACTCTGTTATTTTATCACATATATCTGATTATTAAAAGAGTTCGTTAAGTTTGTCCTATAATAATCTATTATTTCTCAGACCACAAAAAAAGAAAACGGGACAGTGGCATAAGCCTCTGTCCCATTAGTTTAACTATTTTGAATTCGGTATATTCTTGTATCTGACTATCTTCATAGTCGCATTCTTTATAAATTCCTTATCACGAAGCTTAACTCTTGTGATCTGCTTGTAGATAGGACGTCCCTTATTTACCTTATTCTTGAGCTTCTCAAAGTACTCATAATCTCCAAAATGCTCTTCTACAGGGAATATCTCAGCAACTATCTTGCCACCCTCATCATATACAAGTGTTTCCTGTACAGCTTCGTCTCGAGCTATATCCTGCTCAAGTTCCTCAGGAGATATATTCTCACCATTACTGAGAATGATAAGATTCTTCTTTCTTCCTGTAAGGTATATGAAGTCATCATCATCAACATAACCAAGATCTCCGGTAAAATACCAGCCATCCTGAAGAGCCTCTGCTGTAGCCTCAGGGTTCTTATAATAACCCTGCATAACTATCTCACCCTTAAATGCAAGCTCTCCTTCATCGGTTGTCTTAACTTCTATTCCCGGAACCAGATGTCCAACACTGCCATCCTTATGCTGATTAGGTCTGTTAACAGCAGTAACAGGTGAACATTCTGTAGCTCCGTAACCGTTTAGTATCTCTATACCCCAGCTACGGAATTCCTTAACATACATTGGATCGAGTGCGGCACCACCGCAGATGATGTATTCAAGATTTCCACCAAATACCTTCTGAATCGTTCCATATGTCTTACTTCTGACATCCAAACCAGCCTTCATAAGTAAATCGGTAGACTTCATAAGTCCCTTAAACGCCTGGGTTTTACCCTTCTTTTTAACCTCTGCCCATATCTGCTTATGGAAGAATTCTACAAACATAGGAACAAGGAACATGGTCTGAGGACCAAATTCTTCCATATTCTTCTTAACATACTTAAGACTCTTATTGATAAATATAGGCTGTTTATAGTTGATAACCATAAGAATTCCAACAACAAGTCCAAATGCATGATGGAAAGGAAGAACTGCAAGTACTCC
>JAFZXD010000078.1 GCA_017616955.1 Eubacterium sp.
ACTACAGTAAGACACATGGTCGAGGACTTATCGTTGTAGACGGTAAGGAAGAGTTGGCGATACCTGCGTGATTAAGCTAATTATTTTTTTCAAGAAAGAAGGTAAAATAAAATGAAGATTCTAGTAATTAATGCCGGATCAACTACATTAAAGTATCAGTTGATCGATTCTGAGACAGAGGGAGTGCTGGCAAAAGGTCTCTGTGAGAGAATAGGAATGGATATGGGTGATCTGAAGTATGACACAGCTTCAGGTGAGAAGAAGGAGATTAACCTCGCTATGCCTGATCACGGCGTTGCATTCCAGGCTGTTATAGATATTCTTCTTGATCCGGTTGATGGAGCGGTTAAGTCACTTGATGAGATCGACGCAGTAGGACACAGAGTTGTACATGGTGGAGAGTTCTTCAGTTCTTCAGTTAAGGTTGATGATGATGTTATAGCTAAGATCGAGCAGTGCTCAGACCTTGCACCTCTTCACAACCCTGCTAACCTTCTCGGTATCAAAGCATGCCAGAAGCTTATGCCAAATGTACCTCAGTGCGTTACATTTGACACAGCATTCCATCAGACAATGCCTGCAAATGCATTCCTCTATGGAATTCCTTTCGAATACTATGAGAAGTATAAAGTTAGAAGATACGGTTTCCACGGAACAAGCCACAGCTTCGTATCAAAAGAAGCAGCTAAGCTCCTTAACAAGCCCGTTGAAGATACTAAGATCATCGTTTGCCACCTCGGAGGCGGTTCAAGTATTACAGCTGTTCAGGGTGGAAAGTCTATAGATACATCTATGGGTCTTACACCACTTGAAGGTGTTGTAATGGCTACAAGAAGCGGAAGCATTGACCCAGCTATCATTCAGTACATTGCCAACAAAGAAGGAAAGAGCATCGATGAGATCCTCACAATCCTCAACAAGAAGTCAGGACTTCTCGGAATCTCAGGTAAGTCAGGTGACGCAAGAGATATCGATGCCGGAATCAAAGAAGGCGATAAGAGATGTCAGTATGCATTTGACGTATTCGTTCACAGCGTAGTTAAGCTTATCGGTAGCTATGTAGCAGCTATGAACGGAGTTGACCTCATCGCATTTACAGCAGGTATCGGTGAGAATGATGCTCATGTAAGAAGTGAAGTAATGAAGAACTTCGGATATCTTGGAATAAAGATGGACGAAGAAGTTAACAAATCAGTTCGTGGAAAGCTTACTGAACTTTCAACACCTGATTCAAAGGTTAAGGTTGTTCTTCTTCCTACAAATGAAGAGCTTGCTATCGCAAGAGAGACAGCTGCACTTCTTTAATATATAAGGAAAAATCTTATAAAAAATATAAGCGAAAAATATTTTACAACTTGATGAAAAAACTTATTGACAAGAATAGGGTCCGTAAGTATAATAGGTCAAGTGTGGTTTGAAAAACCAAGTCTTACATTAAGGAGGTGTAATCGATATGTCAATTTGTCCTAAGGGAAAGATTTCAAAAGCTAGACGTGACAAGAGAAGAGCTAACTGGAAGATGGCTACTCCTAATCTTGTTAAGTGCCCAAAGTGTGGCGAGCTTATGATGCCTCACAGAGTATGCAAGAACTGTGGATCATATGGTAACAAGGAGATCATCGCAGTTAACTAATAGATTGCAGAATGAATGAACAAATTAAACCGACAGAGTTTTTTCTCTGTCGGTTTTATTTTTGTTTCAGAGGTTGCATTATTATTCTCTATAAGCTACAATAGACAAGTTAACGCGTAAAACTATTCACAGGTGAATAAATAATTATCAAAAAGTTTGCTTGCAAACAATTTTTTTGATAATTATTTATTCTAACCTGCGAAGCAGGTTGCTCGAAAAAATCCGATTCAGTGCTGCGTTAGCAGCAGTAGAGCATCGTTTTATCGTTTTGTATAAGCTTGCTTAATACAAAACGGAAAACGTATGCGGACTTAAGAGGATTTATGAGAGCACTGTGAATAGTTGTGAAGAGTAACAAAAAAATATACCGAGGTGAAAATTGGGAGATTATATCAGAATTGTCATTGATACCATTGGCGGAGATAACGGCGCAGCTGTCTGTGTCAAGGGAGCCGTTGAAGGTATAAAGAGAAATCAGGATGTCAAGATTTTTCTCACCGGTCATGAGAGTGAGCTTGAGAGACTGCTTTCCGAGTATGAATATGATAAGAAAAGAATCGAGATAGTAAATGCCACAGAGGAGATAAATTTAAATGAATCTCCTGTTAAAGCGGTCAGAGAGAAGAAGGATTCGTCACTTGTTGTCGGTCTTAATCTTATTAAGGAAGAAAAAGCTGATGCATTTATCTCTGCAGGCAGCACCGGTGCTATACTTGCCGGAGGCCAGTTTGTTGTGGGTAGAGCTAAGGGAGTTAAGAGAACTCCGCTTGCACATTTGCTTCCTACTTCCGCTAAGCCTTCACTGCTTCTTGACTGTGGCGCCAATGTCGATGTAAAGCCTGAGGTTCTCGACCAGTTCGCGGAAATGGGATCCATCTATATGGAATGCGTTTGCGGAGTTAAGAATCCGCGCGTTGCACTTGCGAATGTGGGAACCGAAGAAGAGAAGGGAAATGCCCTCGTTAAGGCGGCAAATGAACTTCTCAAGGAAAACAAGGATATCAATTATACCGGATATATCGAATCCAGAGCCATTCCTTACGGAAAGGCGGATGTCATCGTTGCTGACGGCTTTGTCGGAAATATCATCATAAAGCTTTACGAGGGACTTTCAAAGATGATCCTCAAAGAGCTTAAGGGGGCATTTCTCTCTTCATTTAAGAGTAAGGTCGGAGCTATGCTCATCAAGACCAGTATGAAGAAGACCCTCAAGAAGTTTGATGCTTCCGACAAGGGTGGAGCACCGCTTCTCGGTCTCAAGGGACTCGTTGTGAAGATTCACGGCAATTCCAAAGAGGGCGAAGTTATATCCGCTATTGATCAGTGTGTGTCATTTGTCAAGAATGACGTAAACCGTAAGATTGTAGAAGGATTCGAGGATAATAATGAGTAAAGATTATTCGGAACTTGAAGAGATACTGGGCTATCACTTCAAAGATAAAAAACATATAGACACTGCGTTTATTCACAAGTCATATGCAAATGAAATGCATATGGAGAACAGCTCCTACGAAAGATATGAATTTCTCGGAGATGCGATACTGGAGTATATAACAAGTAAAGAACTGTTTCTCAAGTATCCCGAGAAGTCTGAGGGTGAGCTGACAAAGCTCAGAGCGAGTCTTGTTTGCGAATATACGCTGTCACAGATTACGAAAGAACTGGGATTTGGAAAGTATCTGTATCTGAGCCATGGTGAAGAGCTCACAGGTGGTATGAACAGACCGTCCATACTATGCGATCTTTTTGAATCGGTTCTGGGTGCGATATTTCTCGATGGGGGAATGGAAGAAGCTGAGAAGTACGTCAACAAATTCCTGCTGAATGATATAGAGAATAAATCAACGTTTTTCGATGCCAAGTCTACTCTTCAGGAGTATGCACAGGCAGAAGGTCTTAAGCTTGATTACAAGCTTGTGTCCATGCACGGACCGGAACATAACCGTGTATATGAATGTATCGCAAGACTAAATGGTGAAACTATGGCTTCCGGTACGGGACAGACCAAAAAGATGGCCGAGCAGGTTGCCGCTCACAAGACCATCATTAAACTTAACTTCGAGGATAAGGATTTTTGATATGTATCTCAAAAGTATTGAGGTAAATGGTTTTAAGTCATTTGCCAATAAGA
>JAFZXD010000079.1 GCA_017616955.1 Eubacterium sp.
ACCTAAGTTTATTAGCTGTACTTTCTATATAGACCTTGATGAGGAAGCTAAGAAAAGAGAGTATGAGAGTGCTCTGTCTGAATTATGGACTTATTACGAGGGTATCTATTATAAGAATATGGTATACGAGCAGTTTAAGGATATAGATAATATCAGTCCGGAATCAAAAGCAGTTGTTAGAAACTATGATCGTGTGATAACATACTATAATAAGTATTATGAACATATGGGATTTGATGAAGAAACATTCCTGAATAAGTATGCAGAAATAACCCCGGAAGAGTTTGAAAAAGCGAAGATTCTCTTTGCATCAATCAGAGATCCGCTTGAGGAAGCACATAGGTATTTTTCTGAAGCGTATAAAAAATGCTTGCAGAAATAAAGTATATATGATATACTTCGGAAGTTGCCTGTAGAAGGCTTTATTAAGACGGTCCGCTGTATCGTATGAGTACATTTACGATGTATTAGATAGAAAGAACGTCCGAAAACTTATTATCATATTTTTGGAGGTAGTACAAATGAATTACGAAAGCATTATCAAGAACATCGAAGATGCTCAGCTTCGTGAGCAGCCATTTAACTTTAACGTTGGTGATACAGTTAAGGTTTCTGCTCAGATCAAGGAAGGCGAGAAGACAAGAATCCAGGTGTTCGAAGGAACAGTTATTAAAATCCAGGGACATGGCGCTAGACAGACATTCACTGTAAGAAAGAATTCTAATGGTGTTGGTGTTGAGAAGACATGGCCATTAAACTCCCCACTCGTTGAGAAGATCGACGTAGTTAGAAGAGGTAAGGCTAGACGTGCTAAACTTTATTACTTACGTGATAGAGTTGGTAAGAGAGCTAAAGTTAAGGAAATCGTTAAATAATTACAACATTTCAAAATGGGACAAGGTCAAAAACCTATGTCCCATTTTTACTAAGAGGTAATTGCGAGCTATGAGAAGGACGGTAAAGAGAAAAAAGTCTCATGAATTCAGACTTCGGAAGAAAGATAAGAAGGCAGAGAAACCTTCTCTGCTTCGTTCGTTTGCAAATACATTTATGATCGTCTTTTCGGCTATTATTTTGGGATACGGACTTATTCAGTTCTGTGGTCAGACTGTATATATGACAGGCCCTTCTATGGAATCTGAGTTATATGATGGCGATGTTCTGTTAGTTAACAAACTGGTGTATAAGTTCGGAAGAGTAAAGCGAAATGATATCGTAGCAATAAAACGTATTGGCGAGAATAATTACTATGATATAAAGCGAGTTATTGCGCTTCCCGGTGACAGTATATCTGTTGTAGCGGGACGACTTGTAATAAATGGCAAGCAGGTAAGTGAGGATCTTCCTTATTCTTATATTAATTCACCCGGAGTGCTCGAAGATACTGTTAAGCTCGGTGATGAAGAGTATTTCTGTATAGGTGATAATACGAGTAACAGTGAAGATTCCAGATATGTTAATTTTGGAAATGTTCAGAAGTCGGAGATAAAAGGTAAGATTATTTATCGTATCTTGCCTAAGGAAAGAAGAGGAAAACTCGGAAGGTAAAGTATGAATATAAACTGGTATCCCGGACACATGACCGGGGCCCGCAGGAAGATGCAGGAGGATATAAAGCTCTGTGATGTTGTTATAGAGCTTCTGGATGCTCGTATACCCGGCAGCAGTAAGAATCCTGATCTTGAAAACCTAAAAGGGCAGAAGAAAAGAGTTATTATCCTGAATAAAACTGATCTGGCTGATCCAAAGATTACTGAAAAGTGGATCGATTACTATACTTCACAGGGTGAAAAAGTTGTGACTATGGATTCAAGAGTCAGAAAGCAGACTTTGGCTGTTACAAATGCCGCGAAAGAAGTATGTAAAGAAAAGCTTGAACGGGACAGAAAACGTGGAATAGCAGCCAGACCTATAAAGGCTATGGTTGCAGGTATTCCTAATGTTGGTAAATCTACATTTATTAATTCATTTGTCGGCAAATCCACCGCGAAAACCGGAAATAAACCCGGTGTTACGAGAGGTAATCAGTGGATAAGGATTTCAAAGGATATATCACTGCTTGATACTCCCGGAATTCTTTGGCCTAAGTTTGAAGATCAGAAGGTTGGACAGAATCTGGCGCTTATCGGTTCAATAAATGATGACATTCTGAATACTATTGAACTGAGTTATATATTAATTGATTTTCTTCGAGATAATTATTGCAAATTGATGGAAAAAAGGTATATGATAGATGAGTCAGGTGAGGCATATGAAGTACTCTCCAGAATTGCCGAGAAGAAGAATTGTCTTCTTAAAGGTGGAGAACCTCATCTTGAACGTGCAGCTGCTTTGCTTATAGATGATCTCAGAAGCTGCAGACTTGGAAGAATATCACTGGAACAGCCAGAGTAATACGGAAGGAAAAATAATAATATGCCATTTGATTCAGAGGATAGACGCTCTGACTTTGCCAAGTGGGCAGAGGAAATGAGCTACGAAGAAGAGAAGGAACATAAGAAACAGGAAAAGATAAGACTTAAAGAAGAAAAGAAGACTTCCAGAAGATCAGCGAGACCTAATGCGGATGATCTTGCGAGGTTTAATGCTGAAAGAGATGCTGAGAAAGCTTCTGAAGATGGTAAAACATCATTTGAAAGTGATATAGTATCAGAAGATAAAAAAGAAGAAAAGTTTGATTCTTCTATTCTGAAGAAAGAAAAAGAAGTTGAAAAAAAGGCTCCGCAGGATGTTAACATTGTAAAGGAACTGCTTAGTCTTATTATATATATAGGAATAGTTATAATTATATGCTACTGCATAATCACTTATGTTGGTCAGCGTACAACCGTTAACGGACAATCTATGGAGAATACACTTCAAAGTGGTGATAATCTTTGGATAGATAAGTTTACGTATCATTTTAGTGATCCTAAGAGATTTGATATAATCGTTTTCCCATATGATGATGAAGATTACTATATTAAGAGAGTTATAGGACTTCCCGGAGAGACTATACAGATTACAGCTGATGGTTCTATACTTATAAACGGACAGAGACTTTCCGAAAGTTACGGTAAAGAGATTATTGTCGACGCAGTTACTGCGAGCGAACCG
>JAFZXD010000080.1 GCA_017616955.1 Eubacterium sp.
GGCACTTATACTCGTGCTTTCGATAGGAATCAAGTACAGCTCAGCGGGAGCTATCATAGTTCCTATGGGTGGAATGAATATATCCCTTACAGGACTTGCAGTTGGATCTCTTGTGGGAATAATCATGAATGCCATACTTCCGGGCAAAGATTATAAGATAGAAGATGATTCGGATACGGAAGAAGAGAAAAAATAGGAGAAGAAACCGTATGTATTATTTTATAGTTAACTATATGGGCGGTGGCGGAAAAGCCAGAAAAACCTGGAACAGGGTACACGAATTACTGAAGAATAAAGAGATTGAATATAAAGCTTACGTAACAAAGTACCCGGGACATGCCGGAGAGCTCGCTGCAAAGATATCAAGTCTGGATGAAGATGATATAAGACTTGTGGTTGTAGGCGGAGATGGCAGTATCAATGAGGTACTCAATGGAATAGTTGATTTTGAGAAGATAAGATTCGGAGTAATCCCTACCGGTTCCGGAAATGACTTCGCAAGAGGACTCGGTATCACAAAGGATCCGGATAAAGCACTTGATAATATTCTCTCATCTGTAGAGGGAAGAACAATCGATCTCGGAGTGGTTACTACCGGTTCCGGAATAAGAAGAATATTCGGAATAAGTTCGGGAATAGGACTTGATGCGATAGTATGTAAGAGGGCGCTGACATCAAAGCTTAAGAAAGCGATGAACAAGCTTGGAATGGGAAGCCTTACATATATCCTTCTGACTGTAGCAACATTATTCTCTATGGAAACATACGATGTAAGAGTAAGAATGAGTGCTGACGAGGGAAGCCTTGGAGATATCGACTACTTTGATAAACTGATATTCTTTGCGGCTATGAATACATTTGCAGAAGGCGGCGGAGTACCTATGAATCCAAAGGCAAGACCGGATGACGGACGCCTATCAACATGTGCGGTTTCAGGTGTACCAAAATGGAGAACATTCCTGGCACTTCCGATACTCGTAAAAGCCAGACATGAAGGTAAAAAAGGATTCTACCTGAACGAAGTCAGCAGCGTAACATTCGATGCAGACAGACCGATGGTACTTCATGCAGACGGTGAATACATCGACGACACAACACACATCGACGTGGATATACTTAAAGGAGTATTAAACGTCATGGTATAGATATATCAACGGTATAAATGAAAAAAGAGAACTCGTGTTCTCTTTTTTTATAGAGCAGGGTTGCGGCAACAACATGAGGGAGGCCTATTATCTACCTTCTCCACATACCTTTGCGTTATATACCGACAGGTTGAATTTTCTCCATCTGGTATTATCTGAAAGATAGGAGTTATCATTGAACTTAATGAAGTATCTGTCAGCCCACTCATCCTTATAATCCTTGATGACTACGGCTGCATCTGTAGACAGATTTTCCAGATAATCATAATCCTGATCGGCGATGCCTTTTTCAATTGTATTCATATATGTAAGATTGTACTTTGCGATTATGTAGTCAGGTCTTGCAAAGCTGAGCAGTGCATAGAGTATGCTTACTACGATAATGCTGTACTTGAACAGCGGGAAGCCGTGCTTATATATTGAGATGATAACTGCTACGAATAATAATGAAAGTACTGCAAGTCCCCAAAGAACCCATATTCTGAGATGTGTCAGAAGAGCAGCGTTAATGTACATCATTATTCTCATAAAACTTGATGCAATCATTATATATGTGCAGAGTGATATGATAGTCATGAGCGCCTTAAGTAAACGGCTTTCTTTAAAGTAGTTATTTATAAAGAGTACCATTACGAAGTTTATGATACTTACAGCAAGGAGCTCAAAGAATCCTTCTCTTGCATACTGCGAATATGTATAACCATCCGGGAGAGTTCCATTTCCGAGGAACAGGTATACTATCTGAACAACGGAGAAAAGAAGATATATAACCGAAATGAGTGAAAGTACTGTTATGGCTATTACCGGTTCCATATGTCTGTGATCTGAAACTTCTTCTTTTATAGATTTCTTAGAAAAGAATCTCATAATGCAATAAGCACTCAAGAAGATAAATAAAAATGTCAGCGAAACGAAGAAGACTTTTCCAAAATCAAAATCAAAGACGAGACAGTCGTTTAGTATTTTACTGAAAACTACATCAGCATTTGAAAGCAGAGCAAGTAGCGTTATTATAATAGGAACTGATATAACCAGTCCGATGAATACACCTTCACATGTTTTTCTTTTTTCTTTGTCTGTGTTATCTGTTTTTCGTCTGCTTCTTACAGTATTCATATCCTTTCTGAATTCGTCAAGAGTTCCGATAGAACTTACGACTGACTCAAGTATAGCAAGAGCTGTTTTTGAAAAGTTCCAGCGTCTGTCATCATACACGTTGTGAAGCAGAAATACGAATATCATAAGAAATATTCCGATGTTATTAAAGAATATAAATGTTGTATTTGCGGTCAAGAAGTCCGAAATGGACAGCGCCATAAGAATAGTAGCGTAGAACCAGCTGAATTTCTTTATCTTTACATCGTACTGTTTAAGTCCGTAGATCATGTATATAAGTGTTGCTATACCAAAGAATGGTGTAGACAAACTTGCTACATTACGGTACAGACAGAGGGTTGAAAATGCAGCATATATCAGAGTGGCGAGCCCGAGCTTTCGTCCCATCTTTTCTCTGAAATCCAGAACATCAATCTCTTCTTTGTAGGGTTTACGCATATACGGTGTCGTGACGACCGTATCATTATTGTAAGTTGGAACACTTGGGGATGTTGTTTTATATATCGAATTAGTGTTGTTTGTGTTTTCCATTGTATTATCCTCCTGTTAAAGTATTGTGTTAATTATTGTAATGTTCATATATCAGTATTCGGCCGGTATCCTGATTTGCAGCGATACCTTTTATACTGTTGTGACTTCCATAAATTGATTCGTAATAAAGAATCGTATAATTGGAAATGTCATCATCTATCACATAATCCAAGCCTTCTTTTGGAAATCCAAAATATTTATTATAGTTATCATAATTATTCATCGTTTCAGCAACCTTCAGACCTGTATAATCATAGTCGGTATCAGTGTATCCTATGACTTTGCCGTTACCTTTTTTTTCCAGAGATGCAACGAAATCATCATAGTCCTGTCCATGCAATGTGAATGCAGCAGCAGAGGTCATTCCTAATCCGTAAAACTGATAGCGATATTTGAATCGCTCTATGCTATCAGGTAACTCTTCGTGATAGAACACATTATGAGCTCTCTTTTTATACATTTCATATGATCTGCCTTTAAATGTTCCGAATCCAAACCCAAGATGTACAACCAGATATATCATAATGATTCCACTGATAAACCAGACGAAGATATCTACGGCTTTTTCTTTGCTTGTTCTGAGCTTGTTAGTGTATTCTTCGGGAAATGGATATTCTGAAGAACGTTTTGAACATATGATACGTGAATAGGGTAAATAAATAGGTAGACCGGCTACCAGAATTCCACCTATTATTAATCCGAAAAAATATACAAAACCGAGTAGAGTTGCTATCATAATTACTTTACCTTCACTTATATCTTTATTGATGTTCTAAAATGTCACCGGGCTGACAGTCCAGAACTTCACATATTTTATCTAAAGTTTCAAAGCGTACTGCTTTGGCTTTACCATTTTTAAGAATAGAAATATTTGCGAGTGTGATGCCGACTTGTTCTGCAAGATCTGAAACTTTCATCTTGCGCTTTGCCAGCATAACATCAAGATTTACTATTATCATGCCGACACCTCCTATATTGTTAGTTCATTTTCCTGCTTGATCTCATAAGCATTTTGAACAAGCTTAGACATCGCATAGCACAGAATGACAAATATAATAAATGCGAGAATCTTTAATAATGTATATGACAGAGGGATTAATTCAATCTGTCCTCTGATAAGCCATATAATAATTCGAACGATATATTCAATGATGATCAGGATTCCGCCGAATGCCATGCTTTTAAAGTTTTGTACATTCTCTATTGAGAAAGAATTGTCCTTTCCAATCTCAGTTACGATTCTCCAGAAGAAGAAAAGTATGAAATAGCAGATGCTTGCTGTTATCCATATGAAGACTATGTTCTGTCTCAGATAATCAGGGACCGGATCGTTGTAATCAGGTCTAAACATATAAGCATAAGCTGTTGCACCGCCAAAGAATGCAAGGCCGAGCAGAGCGATAAAGATTGTTACTGCTTTAAGCCAATAAGTGATTGCTTTAGATTTCATGTTACTACCCTCATTTCTGTATTTGATGAGGTGATTATAATACCTGTAAAAATGAATGTCAAGAAAAATATATCGAGAAACGATAAAAAAGAATTGCGATGCGAGAAAATATTACTGTTTTGCGGTGGTGGAATGGCACTTTGAACGAGTTTTGACTTTTAGAGTGGGGTGGATTATACTTGTTAGAAGTGATTAACTGTTCCGCGGCAAGATTGACCGGCACGTATAAAATATGCTCGCTCGACTCAGCTTGCGCACGGTGCGGGATTAATATATTGAGAGAAGAGAGATATGAGGAAGTACGAGATTACCGGCATGAGCTGTGCAGCCTGTCAGGCAAGGGTTGAGAAGGCAGTTTCAAATGTAGAGGGAGTAGAGAGCTGCTCCGTCAGCCTTCTTACGAATTCAATGGGCGTAAGCGGTTCGGCCGAGGATAAGGATATAATCGAAGCAGTTGAGAAGGCGGGCTACGGCGCGTCTGTTTTTGGTGGCGGTTCTTCTGATGGAAGTGCTAAGGGCGTGGATTCAAAGAGTGCCATGGAAGAGGCGCTTCGTGATAAGGAGTCTCCGATTCTCGTAAGGCGTCTTGTGAGTTCTGTGGCGGTACTTATTATTCTTATGTATTACTCGATGGGTCATATGATGTGGGGCTGGCCTGTTTTATTTCCTATCTTTGAAAATCATGTAGCACTTGCGACTCTTGAGATGCTTCTTGCGATTATAGTGATGATCATAAATAAGAAGTTTTTTGTGAGTGGATTTATTTCGCTGTTCCACGGTGCTCCGAATATGGATACGCTAGTGGCTATGGGAAGTACTGCTTCGTTCGGTTACAGTCTGGTGGTACTGTTCCTGATGATAGATGCGATGGGCAGAGGTGACATGGACTTAGTTATGCATCACTCGATGAATCTGTATTTTGAATCGGCGGCGATGATTCCGACTCTTATTACTATCGGTAAGCTTCTTGAAGCAAAGTCGAAGGGACGCACAACGGACGCTCTGAAAAGTCTTATGAAGCTTTCTCCAAAGGAAGCTGTTATTGAAAAGAATGGTTCAGAGACTGTTGTACCGATAGAGGATGTAAAGCCGGGAGATATCTATATATTAAAAGCAGGAGATATAGTTCCTGTTGATGGTGAGATAGTAAGCGGAAATTCGGCGCTTAATGAAGCAGCGCTTACGGGAGAGAGTATTCCGGTTGATAAAGCGGAAGGTGATTCTGTCTCGGCAGGTACTATTAATACAAACGGATATCTAAGATGTAAGGCGACAAGAGTCGGAGAGGATACAACTCTGTCACAGATCATACAGATGGTCAGTGATGCTTCAGCGACAAAGGCTCCTCTTGCCAGGATAGCAGATAAGGTTTCGGCGGTGTTTGTTCCTGTTGTAATGACTATAGCTGTTATTACATTTGTCGCATGGATGATAATGGGACGGGATGTCAGCTTTTCTATAGCCAGAGCTATATCGGTTTTGGTTATCAGCTGTCCGTGTGCGCTGGGGCTTGCGACTCCTGTTGCGATAATGGTCGGAAATGGAATGGGTGCAAAGCACGGTATTCTGTATAAAACAGCGGAGGCTCTGGAAGGTGCCGGAAGAGTAGGAGTGGTTGTTCTGGATAAGACAGGAACCATTACCAAGGGTTCTCCGGGAGTTACAGACGTGGATGTGGCTGAGGAAATTACGGAAGACGAGTTTCTGAAACTTGCGTACAGTTTGGAAAAGATGTCGGAGCATCCTCTGGCGAAGGCTGTTGTTGAGTATGTAGAAGAAAAACTAAATGGTTTACATAATGCTGACGCGGTGGGGCTCAGCAATTTCGAGACGATGCCCGGTGCTGGTGTTAGAGGAACGGACTCGAATGGAAGCGTTCTTGAAGCCGGAAGTTATACGTATATGAAGGATGTGATCTCCGGTAGTGGAAGCGAAGACAATAATATAAGAAAGCAGTGTGAAGAGTTTGCTGCTGAGGGAAAGACACCGCTTGTATTTGCTAAGGATAAGAAGTTTGTGGGAATCATTGCAGTGGCTGATCTGATAAAAGAGGATAGTGCTGAGGCAATAGAGGAACTTCGTGGTATGGGTATCAGAACCATTATGCTCACAGGTGATAATGAGATCACTGCAAGGGCGGTGGCTGAGAAGGCTGGAGTTGATGATGTCATAGCAGGAGTCATGCCGGGAGATAAAGAAAGGGTCATAGCGAGACTTCGTGAAGTTACGATCAAAGATAATACTATCAAAGACGGAATGATTAAAGACACGGCTGTTAATGATGGCAGGAAGCTTAAAGTTGCGATGGTCGGTGACGGTATCAACGATGCGCCGGCGCTTACGAGAGCTGATACGGGAATCGCGATTGGAGCCGGAACTGATGTTGCGATAGATGCGGCAGGAGTTGTTCTGATGAAGAACAGTCTGAAGGACGTATCGGGTGCAATCAGGATGAGCAGAGCTACTATCAAGAACATACACGAAAATCTGTTCTGGGCATTTTTCTATAATGCGCTGTGTATCCCGCTTGCCATGGGTGTTTACGGGATAGCGATGAAGCCTATGTACGGAGCGGCTGCGATGGCATTATCAAGCTTCTTTGTATGTATGAATGCACTCAGGCTAAATCTTGTAAAGATTCATGATGCAGGAAGGGACAGAATTCCGGCGGAACTTAAAGATGCAAAGTTAAAAGATGATATCGAAAATGCGATTGATTCTATAAAACAAGAAATATATGAACTTAAAAATGGAAAAGGAGATAACGCCATGACAAAGACACTTAAGATTGAAGGAATGATGTGCGGACACTGCGAAGCTACGGTTAAAAAGGCTCTTGAGAAGATCGATGGAGTAGCGGAAGCTGTTGTAAGTCACGAGCAGGGTACGGCAGTTGTAACGTTAGATAAGGCAATCGATGATGACATTTTAAAAACAGCGGTTGAAGATAAGGATTATACGGTTTTATCGGTTGAATAAAAGGTGTATGTAAAGTATAATAAGATTCTTCGTACAGGAAGCGAAGAAGCATTAAAATAACAGGAGGATTTATAACATGATCAACAATGTAACAGACAGCATCATATATGTGGGTGTAAATGACAGAGATATTGATCTTTTTGAGGGTCAGTATATCGTACTGGAA
>JAFZXD010000081.1 GCA_017616955.1 Eubacterium sp.
ATGCAAATGCATATGGAATCTCGATGATTTTTGAATACTTTGCTGTTGCTAGAACTTCGACCATAATCTTCCAACCAACCGGTCTCATATCCGCTTCAGCTATTATCTCTTTTCTTATCATGAACAGACCACTTGTAGGATCCGATATCTTACGAAGACAAGGAAGCATAATCTGTCCTATAACTCTTGCAGTACCTGAGATAAACTTTCTGATCAAGTTAAGTCCGCCATCATCACCACCCGGAATAAGTCTGGACGGAATACACCAGTCTGCTCCTGTTTCCATAGCTACATACATCGGAAGAAGAACTTCAGGCGGATGCTGAAGATCCGCATCCATACATGCGAGATAATCTCCTGTGGCAAGTTTAAAACCAAGAAGAACTGCCGTTGCAAGTCCTTTCTCATCATCTCTATGTTTCATCTTAACATGAGGTTTGGTCTTCATTATTTCTTCAATCACTTGAGGAGTATCATCCGTAGAATCATCCACGAAGAATATCTCATGATTGATACCCTTTAAAGCTTCATCTATCTTCTCCACCAGTACTTTTACATTGTCCCTCTCGTTATACGACGGAACTACTATCGATAGTTTCTTCATCTTCTTTGCTCTCCCCTACTACTTCTTTTTTATTAATTCGTAACATAAAAACTACAAATGCTATCCACGATATTACCGTGATAATGAGCCCGGGATAAAAACCACCAGGAACATACTTAAACTCTAATTCGTGTTCTCCTTTTCCTAGATCAAGTCCTATAAAAGTCCCAACAAGCTTTTCTTTTTGAAGCTCTTTTCCATCCTCATAAACATGCCAGCTGTCATCATATGGAATTGAAGTGAAAAGCATCTTTCCTTCCGGAATGGAAACACTTGCATTTATATGTCCACCTGATATAGAACTGATATTCATCTCGTTACTCTTTAGTGTGTTTATAAATGTATTATACTCCTGTTCATTAATGCAAACAAATCTTAATTCAAGATACGGCTGTTCCACAAGAGAGTAACCATCGGCCATCGTATTCTCGCTTTGAATGAATACATCTACTTTATCTCCTTCTTCTAAAGTTCCAAGGTTTAATATACCACCAAAACTAGTAAACTCATATCTTCTTATATCATTATTCACGTATATAGTTACTATTCCGTAATCGGAATAATTCATATACATATTGTATAAACCTGACTTATGTGTATCAAATGACAACCTGACATATGCCTTATCTATCGACTTTGTAGGAGTAAGTCTAGCATAAAAATAATCCACATCAGCATATTCTACTCCATATCCATCTCCGATTACTTTATATTCCGGAATCACTTCATCTAATATATTTCTACATCCTGCCATTGAAGAAGATAGTCTGTTGATATTATCAAAAATCTTATTATCATCAGCATTAAGACTTTTGATATCTTTATTAACAGCATATCCAAGAGATAAAGCATTATTATTTCTATAAGCCTCTACAGTGTTTGATGATTCTGCAAGTTCATACCCTGCCTTAGACGGAAAAACCTCTGCAGCTGAATATAGATACCTAACTCCTAGTATATCATCCAACGGCTCATAACCACCATTCTCATCTACAGCTACATCTGTTCTAAATATTCCGTACGAAGTTGCAAACCTAAGCATATTGCTATTCATCATACTATTAAATGATTGCACTCCATTTACACCCAGGATATTTCCTGTATTTGCCAATATTGTTCCAAGAAGTTTAGAACGATAGAATGAAGTATTATCCTCATGGCTTATTTCTGATATAAGCTTTTCCGAATCAGCCAAAACTTGATCATATCTACCAGCAAAAGAGAGATCATATGATAATGAAGAAGTGGCATTTACCATAACCTCAGCCAACATAAATACTGAAAACAGAATAACAACCGCTGTCTTTTTAATGAGAGTATGCAAGATGTACATTACTCCATATAATAAAACCAGTACGATTGATACTATCAAAACAGTTTTTGATCCGTATTGTGAATCAAAATCATTAAAGAAGTAAGATACTATAGGGAATAATTCAGCGATTATCAATCCTATAGCAGCCGTTTTTATATCTACCGCCGCCTCTAAGGTTTCATATGCTGTAAGTAACATCACAAATATCATTATAAACGCAAATCTGTTTGGAATACATAACTGATAGTGGAAGCCGTGCCATATAAAGTTAAGAATAGCCTCGTTCATACTAATCAATAGAAATAGTATAATCAGTATTCTTTTTAACTTAACACTTACCTTTATTTTTTTTGTAAAAACATATACAAATACAAGCATTACTGTAAAAAGTCCACAGTAAAGATTTGCACAGTTGTTATCATATGAAACATTAATTGGTGTAGAAAGAGGAAACTGATATCTGATTATATTGAATATATTCCCAAACCACTTATGTATTATATCAGGTTCGTCTTCTACATGGGTCTTCATAACTCCTATATAAGAAACCAATATAGAAAGAGCTGTCATTCCTATAGCAAGAGCAGATGATACTCCAAAAAGAATACCTTTTCTAAGAAATGCCTTGAATGAATCGTGTTCATCCAAAAGAAACCATATTACAAGGAAGAAGCCAATCATAAATGTCATATAAAAACTACAGAGCGATGAATAAACGAGACTGAGAATATAAACTCCCGGTTTATTCTGCTTCGTCAACCTATCATATCCGAGTAATATGACGGGAAATATCATATAAGAATCAAGCCACATACTTTCATGATAGAACCCGAAAACAAATCCACTTAGAGCATATGCACAAGCAAGTGGAATTATATATATTGAGTTTTTCTTTCCTTTATCATTTTCGGTGTCTTCGCCATAATCATACGTAAATCTTGGGGAAAGAAACGCAGACATTGCTGTAGCTGATAAAGTCATTCGAAATACTATAGTTAAATGGATAAATGACCTGATATCACTCTTATTAACAAATACAACTAACAGATTTATTGGCGATGAAAGATAATAAAAATATGTAGGAAGAAAGCCATCTCCCAAGCCACCTTCCCAGCTATAGAAAAAACTCCCACCATTTCTCAGTTTATCATGCAGAGTACAAAGAAGC
>JAFZXD010000082.1 GCA_017616955.1 Eubacterium sp.
GAGGCTGCGTGGATATTCTTACAACGCTTATCGGAACTAAGTACGACAAGGTTGATGAGTTTGTTGAGAGATACAAGGATGACGGGATCGTATGGTTCCTAGAGTGCTGCGATCTTGATCCACTTTCAATGCGTCGCCAGTTCTGGCAAATGAGAGAAGCCGGCTGGTTTAAGCATGCTAAGGGACTTCTTATCGGAAGACCGAGAAGATTCGGTGAGGATGCTATGGGAGTCGATCAGTACAACGCTGTCACAGATATTCTGGCAGGACTTGAAGTTCCGATCATAATGGATCTCGATATAGGACATAAACCACCTATGATGCCGATCATATCAGGAAGTCTTGCAAAGGTGGAGAGCACGGGTAACAAGATCAGAATTAAGTACGAGTTTAAATAAAGCACCTGCTGAACATTTTCGAAAGAAGAAAGAATTCTCAAAATGGATATAAAGATTGTCATTTGCATAGTTGTTCTTTCACTGATTGTACTGGCGCTTCTGATAAAGCTTTTGACTCTGAAAAGTAACCTCAGAAGTTTGACACGTGAACTAAAAAACACAAGACAGGAATCTTATAATCGTCAGACCAGGGTGACTCTTTCTGACAGAGACGTGGAAGGATTAGCTGCTGAAATAAACAGGAATATCGATTATCAGAAGTCGCTCAAGCTGGAGACGGAGCAGTCCAGAAGAAAGCTTGAACAGTCTATCTCTGATATAGCTCATGATCTGAGAACCCCGCTTACTGTTGTAAAGGGTAATCTTCAGATGCTCGAAAAAGAGGAGCTTTCCGAGAAGGGAAGAACTTATCTTGAGGTGAGCAGTAAGAAAACGGAAACCCTTAAAGGGATGGTAGACGAATTCTTTGAGCTGTCGGTCCTGGAAAGTGACAGCAAGCCTGTGGAACTGCAGAAGTTAGATGCTATAGTATTTCTTTCGGAATTTATTATAGAGCACGAGACATTGATAAGGCAGAATGATCTGAAACCGGAGATTACATTTCCGGAAAAATCCATATATGTTCAGGCTAATAAAGCAATGCTGAGCAGGGTGTTCAGCAATCTTTTCGGAAATATCCTGAAGTATGCGGATGAAAGTTTCGAACTGACACTCGAGGAAGAAGAGGGAGTATGTCTTATCAGGATAGGAAATAAGGTGGCTGATCCGGCGTCTATTGATATCGAGCATATATTTGACAGAACCTATCGTGCCGATAAAGCCAGGAGCGACGGAAGTGCGGGGCTTGGACTCTATATCGCGAAACTCTTACTGAAAAAACAGAATGGCGGGATAGATTGTGAAATTGTAGATAATCGGCTTGTTTTCACGGTTCGTCTTAGGCATTATGAATAATTTTTTGGAAACTGCTTGCAAAAAGCTCTTTTATTTTATACACTATTTTACACACACTATTTTTAAAATTTTTACACACACTATTATTATATCATTATGGGGAGAGAGAAATGAATAAGTGCTTTTTGATCGGAGGCATCAAAAAGGGTGTGGCAGCTCTGTCTATGGGACTGGCTGTCGTATCTGTTGTGCCTTCTATTCCGAGCGCAAAATTTATCAACGATGCTGTCAGCATTGATGTTTTTGCTGCGTCAAATAGTCTTGGAACCTTTGACAAACTTACTGTTGGAAAAAACAGTGATGATAAGGACTGGGTCCTTGTTAAAACCGAAAAAGGTGGTAAAGGAACCGTCAGATATCAACAGGGTGACGGCACCTACCGCGTCAGAGCTAATCTTTCAGGTTATAAATATAAGGCCGGAGACCTGCTTAGTATTAAAGTAGATGGTCTTGATATAACCGATGATGAGATTTCTATCGGATACAGTTTAAGTTCCGGTTGTCACGTGAAGACTAAACAGGTTGTTTCCCAGCATGTGGGATATATAACATTTAGACTTCCTGAAGATAGTGACAACATCTTAAAAGAAACAGATCCCAAATTTGTAAGAGTACTAGGAAAATTTAAAAAGCCGAATAAAGACACCGAATTTACCTTCGGTGGTTTTGAGATACATAAATCGGGAACTCTCCCTTCATGGGACGACGGAAGTATTCCGGAATATGATCCTTATGCAGCTCCAAAGGGTATTGCGATTACATACTATGATGGCATTTACTCGAGAGGATTTGCATGGAGTACAGATGATCATATAGACAGTTCTGCTTTATATATCATCGAGAAGACAGGCGGACTGAAGAAGGAAGCTGTTGACTGGTCTAAGGCAACTAAGGTTAAAGCGTCTAAAGTTAAGAGAACTGACAATGACGGAAAGGCATGGCATGTATTTAAGGCACATGTAGAAAACCTCAAGGCCGGAGCAACATATTATTACAGAGTCGGAAATTCAACGGGCGGTTATTCGGAGATCGGAACCGTAAATATAGAAAAGAAGGAAGATGAGATAGAAGGTTTGACATTTGTCCATCTTACAGATTGTCAGGAGAGTACTAAGAAGAATTATTCCAGATGGGCAAATGTTCTCGAGAACGCATATGAGAGATATCCTGAAACTAAGTTTGTTGCATTTACGGGTGACCTTACCAATGATTCACATGATTACCTTGATATGAATCAGTGGATCTGGGGACTTGATGAGCCGGGCGACATACTGAGAAACAGTATTATATCTCCATCAAGCGGAAACCATGATAAGTTCAAATATTCATTTACGGACAGATTTGATTTTAATTATGCGGACTATGTTAAGGACAGCAACAAAGATCTTGAAAGCGGCGGATGCTACTACTATACATACGGAAAGGATATCCTGTTCGTAAATCTCAATACGAATGAGAGTCCTTGGGAAGAATTTGACAAGCAGCAGGAATGGCTTATATCTGTGCTTGAGAAATATAAGAACTATAAGTGGAAGGTAGTTCAGATTCATAAGGGAATCATGTCTACCGGAGATCATACAAATAACGGTGATGTAGATAAGTTCAGACAGAAACTTCCGCCGATATTTGCAAAGTATAAGGTTGATCTCGTTCTTCAGGGACATGATCATGTTTATACACGTACCAAGTCATATGCTTACGGAACCAATGAGAAGGGTAAAGCATACAGTGGATTTGTTGTTGCGGATGGAAGTGAGAAAGTAACCAAGAATTATAAGTTCTGCGGTGAGACGAGACTTTGGAATCTTGAACCGGTGGGAACACATTACGTAACTATCAACTATTGTGCAAATAAGCAGTATCCAGCAGAGGAAGATATATCTAAGGATATTCATCTTGGAAAGAATCCTATAGCGGGTAACGGATGCAGTAAGCAGCCGGCAAAACCGATGTATGGTGTTATAAGAATCAAGGGCGATATACTCTGCTACGATGCTTATACCTATAATGCTGATAATGCCACAAGTGAATTGTATGATACATTTGCGGTAAATAAGAATCCTGCAGCGTATATTGAGGATGAGCCGGGCGAAGAAGAAGGACAGAAGCCGGAAGACAAAAAGCAGGGTGACGATCAGACGGTAACCGTAACTGATGAAAAGAAGAATCCTGATGTTAAGTCACCGGACGGAAGTCAGCCAAAACAGGGTGGCGATGCCGGTAATGATACAACCAATGTTGTAAAGAAAGATAAGTATAAAAACATCGAAGATATAAA
Source organism: Eubacterium sp. (assembly GCA_017616955.1). GTDB lineage: Bacteria > Bacillota > Clostridia > Lachnospirales > Lachnospiraceae > Eubacterium_Q. The sequence goes on from JAFZXD010000082.1 coordinate 3,631, forward strand.
GAATTCGATGCTGAAGAAGAATCTGCTGGTGGCTGATAAGAAGGCGAACAGCAAGTACAAGATTAACAAGGTTGTTAAGAAGAATGGTAAGGTAGTCGGTGGTACAGCAACTTACATGATGCCGTATAACAAGAACTGCAAGAAGGCAACCATTAAAAACAATGTTAAAATTGGTGGAGTGTTATTTAAGGTAACTGTCATAAATAAGAATGCATTTGCAAATTGCAAAAAGCTTCAGACTGTATATATCGGAACAAACGTTTCAAGGATAAATGCAGGGGCATTCAAGGGATGCAAGAAGCTGAAGACAGTTCATATAAAAACTAACAAACTTAAATTCGTTGGAAAAGATGCTTTTAAGGGCGTTAGCAAAAATATTCAATTCAAGGTAGCTAAGAAAAATCTTGCAAAATACAAGAGGCTTCTTAAACTCAAATAAATTCCTATGTAAGTGTGTCGGAAAAGTCCGGCACACTTTTTTTCTATTATTTAAGAAAAACTTTAATAATTCATTTTATATTAATATCATAAATTGAAAAAGTGGACACCTGAAATCAGATTTAAACTGTCTACTTTTTGGGAAGAGCGGGAGATTGAGATATGGCAGAGAATATAGTAGAGGTAAGAAATCTTACAAAACAATATGGAAAACAGCTGGTACTTGATGATGTTTCGTTCAACATAAAGAAGGGAAGTATCGTTGGTCTGATAGGACCAAACGGAGCCGGAAAGACAACTATTATGAAGATTATGGGTGGACTGGTATTTCCTTCGAGCGGCGAGCTTAATATGTATGGAGCGACCGATGAGAAGGGTCTGAATCATGCAAGAACGAGGATGAGCTTCATGATCGAAACTCCTTACGAGAAGGAGAAGATGACGGCCCGCGAGAACCTTGAGAAACAGAGACTTCAGAAGGGAATACCTGATAAAGGTCGTATAGATGAAGTTCTTGAAATCGTCAATCTTCAGGATACGGGGAAGAAGATTGTGAAGAACTTTTCGCTTGGTATGAGACAGCGCCTCGGTCTGGCAAATGCCCTCATGGGTAAACCTGAGTTCATGGTTCTGGATGAACCGATAAACGGTCTCGACCCGGAAGGCATTGTTGAGATAAGAGAGCTGTTCAGAAGGCTGAATAAGGAAGAGGATATCACGATGGTAATCTCGTCTCATATTCTGAGTGAGCTGTCGCTTCTGTGCACGGATTACATTTTCATTAACGAAGGACATATAAAGGGACGATTTACTTCTGAGGAACTCAGAAATGCGTGCAGCATGTACTACCACATAAATACAGACAATAATGAGAAGGCAAGTGCGATTCTGATACACAACTGCGGCATCGAGAGAGTTGAGGCTTTGGAGGACGGAAGCCTTCGTATCTATGAAGGGCTGGATGATATTCGCAGGATTTCAAAAACACTCTACGACAACGGAATCATCCCGATAGAGCTTTCGCTGAATGAAGTAAACCTGGAAGATTATTACATGCGGATGGTACAA
>JAFZXD010000083.1 GCA_017616955.1 Eubacterium sp.
AGATATATTTGTCAGGGAGAACTATTACAGTAATCCCGAAGACGATGCGTTGATATTCCAACTAATGCTATAAAATTAAAGGAAAATATTATGATAGATGTTTGTTTACTCGGAACAGGCGGAATGATGCCTCTTCCTTACAGAGCTCTTACGTCGCTGATGCTCAGATATGACGGAAGCAGTTTTCTGGTTGATTGTGGTGAAGCAACTCAGATTTCGGTCCGCCGCAGAGGGTGGAGTTTTAATCCTATAGATGTGATATTCATTACACATTTTCATGCCGATCATATAAGTGGTCTGCCGGGAATGCTTCTTGCCATGGGAAATGCAGAACGCACGGAACCTGTTACAATAGTAGGTCCCAAGGGAATAGAGCATGTGGTAAGATCACTCTGCGTAATCGCACCACGCCTTCCTTTTGAACTGAAGTTTATAGAACTGAATAGTGAGCTTGACGAAGAAGTATTTGAGATAAAAGGACTTCGCGTGAAGGCATTTAAGGTGCATCATAACATGCTTTGTTATGGATATAGTTTTGAATTGGACAGAGCCGGCAAGTTTGATGCAGAGGCAGCAAAGTCACTGGGGCTTCCTGTACAGTATTGGAATCGTCTTCAGAAGGGCGAGACTGTTGAATATGAAGGCAAGACATATACAAGTGATATGGTTATGGGGCCTGCCCGAAAGGGACTCAAGATCACATATACAACAGATACAAGACCAACCGATAAGATAGCTGAAGAAGCAACGGGAGCGGATCTCTTTATCTGCGAAGGTATGTACGGAGAGAAAGATGAGGAGTCGATCTCAAAGGCAAGAGATAAGAAGCATATGACTATGTATGAGGCTGCTGAGATAGCAAAGAAGGCTCAGCCGAAGGAGATGTGGCTTACACATTATTCCCCATCGATGATAAAACACGAGCAGTACGTAGATGAAGTAAGAAGCATATTCCAGAGAGCAATCGTCAGAAAAGACAGACGTACTGTGGAATTAAAATTCGAAGAAGAATAGAAATATGGAAAACGAAATGAATAAAACAAATAAAGATTTATATATTCTTGGAATAGAGACTTCCTGTGATGAAACTGCAGCAGCTGTGGTAAAGAATGGAAGAGAAGTCCTTTCAAATGTTATCTACACCCAGATTCCTACACATACTATGTATGGCGGAGTTGTTCCGGAGATAGCATCCCGTGAGCACGTAATGAAGATTATTCAGGTTATTAAAAAGGCTCTGACTGATGCCGATCTTTCATGGGAAGATATAGATGCGATAGCGGTAACTTATGGTCCGGGTCTTGTAGGACCGCTTCTTATCGGAGTAAGTGCTGCGAAGGCTATCGCATATGCAAAGAACATTCCGCTTGTTGGAGTTAATCACATAGAGGGACATATATGTGCCAATTATCTGACAGACAATAATCTTCAACCTCCGTATATGTGTCTTGTGGCTTCCGGAGGTCATTCACATATAGTAAGAGTTGATGACTATGCGAAGTATACCATCATCGGAAGAACTCATGATGATGCTGCGGGCGAAGCATTTGATAAGGTGGCAAGAGCTATAGGCCTAGGTTATCCGGGTGGTCCGAAAGTAGATAAACTTGCAAGAGAGGGTAATCCGGATGCTATTAAGTTCCCGAGAGCAAGTGTTGGAGACAGTCCGTATGATTTCTCATTCAGCGGTATTAAATCTGCTGTTCTGAATTATCTGAACGGAGCTGAGATGAAGGGCGAAGAGGTAAATAAAGCAGATGTTGCTGCTTCTTTCCAGCAGGCAGTAATAGATGTACTGGCCGACCATACGATAAAAGCAGCGATAGATCACGGACTTAAGACGGTTGCGCTTGCCGGAGGAGTTGCGGCGAATTCGCTTCTCAGAGAAACCATGAAAGAGAGAGCTGAAGCGGCAGGACTGACATTTAACTGCCCTGAACTTATATATTGTACCGATAACGGTGCTATGATAGCATCGGCAGGTTATTACGAATTCATAGAAGGTCGAAGAGCCGATCTTTATTTGAATGCGATTCCAAACCTGAAGATCGGTGAGAGATAACTCGGAGGACATATGGTTAGTGTGATACTTCTGGCAGCCGGCAAAGGAAGCCGGATGCATAGTGATAAAGCAAAACAGTTTTTGGAGATAAACGGGAAACCGCTTCTCTACTACAGTCTGAGAACATTTGATGCCAGCGTTGCTGATGAGATAATACTGGTAACAGGGAAAAATGACATCGATTACGTCAGAGAAGAGATAGTTGAGAAGTATGGATTCAACAAGGTAAGAAAGATAGTTCCAGGCGGTAAGGAAAGATTCAATTCCGTAAGCAAGGGACTGAAGGCATGTGATAAGAGGAATAAGATCATAATGATTCATGACTGTGCCAGACCGTGTGTGACGAATCGAATGATACTTGATTCAATATCCGGAGCGAGAAGGTACAAGGCATGTACTGTTGCGATGCCGGTAAAGGATACAATTAAAATCGTGAATGAA
>JAFZXD010000084.1 GCA_017616955.1 Eubacterium sp.
ACTGTCTTCGAGCTTTGTTATGGTTTCTTCAGAAGCAAAAGGAAGAAGCTGGATTATGAATCCACCCGCATGCTTAACGCTAAGATCTCTGTCCACAAGAACTCCCAGTCCTACAGATGTAGGTATCTGTTCACTTTCAGCAAAATAATATGTTATATCTTCTCCTATCTCTCCTGAGACAAGAGCAGTCTGTCCCACATATGGTTCTCCCGGTCCTTCATCTCTGATAACCGTAAGTGTTCCCCTTCCGACAGCACCACCGACATCCAGATGTCCGTCAGCCTTAAGCGGAAGATCAACGGCATTATTATAAATGATTCCCTTTACGTTCGATGCAGCATCTGCAGTAACCGTGATTGCCTTGGCAGGTCCGTCACCATTAACCTTCAGCGTAAGTACATCAGAATCATTTTTACACATTGATCCCATCAACGCTCCGCCTGTAAGGAGTCTTCCCAGCGCAGCAGTACATACCGGACTAAGATTATGAGTCTGTCTTGCAGTATCAACCATCTCTTTTGTGTATCCGGCAAAGAATCTTATCTCATTTCCTGCCGCCATTCCTTTTATAATATAATCTTCCATCTTATCTTTTATAAACCTTTCTCTTTTAATTTTCTTTCATGGTCGCGTTTTGAATATACACATCCGCAGTAATCCTGTCTGTAGAGTCCATATTCCTGCGACAGCTCTATAGAACGTTTATATCCGTTCTTCTTTTTAAAGTCACTGAAAAGGAAAACGGGAACCTCTCTTTCATCCGAGTTATCCCTCATTTCATTTTCCAGTTCCATTCCTATCTCATTTATCCAGTCACTGTTTTTATAAGGGCTTATCGAAAGCGTAGTGGAGAAATAATCATAGTTATTCTCCAAAGCATACTCCGCTGTTTTTCGAAGCCTTATCTTATAACAGTCGTAACATCTGGCCCCTCTTTCCGGAAGTTCCTCTCTGCCTTTTGCCATCTCATAAAATACTTCAGGTTCATAATCACCGTCTACAACCTTTACATCCAGGGCAAACGGTGCCTCAGAAGTGAATCTGTACAGTTCACTAAGTCTTTTATCATATTCATCCCTGTCATCAATATTGGGATTATAGAAAAATATCGTAATGTCAAAATATCCGTTCAATACTTCAAGGCAATGTGAACTGCAGGGACAGCAACAAGCCTGAAGAAGTAAAGTGGGTTTTCTCCCCTCTTCCTTCAGCTTTTTTATCTGTTTTTCAAATTCTACGTAATAATTGATTCCCATATTCACCATTCTTTCGTGTTTTTCCAACTATTTTGTATAGTTTTACGATTGACCCGGTTCGATATTTTTAATATACTTTAAAGGAGACTTATTCTGAGATAACTGTGAATTTTATTCCCGTATGTCAGGAGGTGCGTTATATGACCGTGCAACAGGCTGTAAAAAAGTATAAGTTGGATCCTGTTAATACTTATACTGCACGAATCAAAGCACAAGAGCTTAACGTCGACGAAGTACTGTACATGAATGTGCAAAAAAATAAATATGCATATATTATTCGTGATGGCTCTCGTGGCATCATGCTTTATACTGATGAAAAAAGCATGTATACCAAGGTCTACAGAGGACTCAGAATGATACCTCTTGAACCATGATGTTTTTGAATATATTTTATCTTTATAAGAAGCAGGTGTATGAACACCTGCTTCATTTTCTTTACTCGTATAGTTTTAAACTATCTTATCTCACTCTTTGACTTAAGAGTATTCTTCATATGCTCTATACATGCATCATTAAGATCAAGAACAAGCATGTACTGATTGTCACCCTCTCCAACATAAAATGCTATCGGATTCGGATCTTCTTTTCCAAGATAGGACTTAACCTTAAGCTTTCCGAGACTCATATCGTTCTTAACTCTGTCTGAATCTCCTCTGTCCATCTTGGCAATCTTGGATAACTCAACACTGTGAACATTCTTACGTCTCTTCTTTGCTATAACCTTAGCTACATCTATATCTCCGTTAGTGAATATGAATTCATATTCCACATCCATAGAATCCTTTGAAAAAGCACAAAGTGCAAAACCACCGACTACTAACAGAAGTCCCATACCCGATAAAGTAAGAAGTACAAATACACCTGCCAGAGCAATAAGTACTCCTCCGATGATTCCGATAAGTCCTGTCATCTGTGGTTTAGCTTTTACAACGTATTCATCATATCTGTCCATTTTTTAGTAATATCTCCAATCTTTATTTATTTACAACAGCATCCCTGATCATTAAGTCCTTTAAGCCCTTTAAGTCCTTCTCCCTCTACATCATCAACAAAACCTGTTGTGGCATTTCTGTAAGCATAGTTATCAACTGTCTCCAGCAATGCTATAGATTGGCAGGATATCCCCAGTCCTTCACCGGTAAACCCAAGTCCTTCTTCAGTTGTAGCTTTTATGTTCACTCTATCAATCTCTATTTCCAGAGTATCAGCTATATTCTGTCTCATCTTCTCTATATGAGGAAGCATCTTCGGCTTCTGAGCTATTATGGTAGCATCTATATTACCGATTATATAGCTTCTCTCATCAAGCATATCTCTGACAACAGAAAGAAGCTTAAGACTGTCAGCTCCTTCATATTTCGGATCGGTATCCGGAAAATGTTTTCCTATATCTCCCAGCGCAGCAGCTCCAAGCAAGCTGTCCATAATGGCATGGGTAAGACAATCAGCATCTGAATGCCCCAAAAGTCCTTTTTCATATGGGATGTCCACACCTCCAAGGATAAGCGGTCTACCCTCAACAAGCTTATGCACATCGTATCCCATTCCTATTCTCATGTTTAGTCCTCTTTAATTATTCTTCCCAAACGATATCTGAACCATCGTCTACAAATCGTCCGTCTTTATAAACTTTAACAGCTGTGATAACATTTGTCACTCCGAGAATGAGCATGAAAACTCCAACCACTCTCACAACTGCCCCCACTGCATTTAAAGAAAAGCAGAGAAGAACAAGTCCGAGTACAAATGTAATGATGTCATTTATCACATACTTAACGAAGTTATCGGTTTTACCCTTGATCTGATAAGCATCGTAAATCCTGAAACCTGAGTTCACAAGAATCACTATTCCTATAACCTTGATTATAAAATCAGCTATAGCAGCCGGTCTGGCTATACATATGATTCCAAAAACGATCAATGCAACGGAAATTCCCATGGTAAATGGCGAATAGGACGCAAGAAGCGTTCCGGCCATTATCAGACCAACCACAACAAATATAACTCCTATCACACTAACAGTGAAACTAACCGCTCCTCCCGGAGCAAATATAAATAAAAGACCTATAATTATCATGATAAGCGGAACTGATAACGATGAAGCATTTTTCTCAAAAAAATCTTTTATCGATTTGTTTTTCATATATTTTCACTCCTTTATCATGCCCACTAGTATATATCGTTTTAGACCTTTTGGCAAACAAAAACTTAAAAGCGGGACTGGGTATAACCCTCCGTCCCGCTGAAGTATTACTTTTTCTTTCCAAATAAAGAACCAAGTCCCTTTCTCTTCTTTTCGGAATCATCCGGCATCGCACCCGCAGCCTCATCTGTTGCTCTGAGGATATTCGTCTGCTGCTCTATAACAGCACTGATACCCTTCGGCTTATGTACCTGATCCTTTGACATACTCATCTTTGAGCCTGACATAGAAAGAGTTCCCGTACCATGTTCCTCTTTAAACTGATTTGCGGCATCTCTTCTTGCCGAAAGCATTCCACCCTGTTTTGGACGTGGATGATATGGCGGTGGTGTAGGCTGACCCTGTCCCGGCTGTCCACCGTATCCCACAGGTCTCTGAGGCATTCCCGGTTGTCCCGGAGCTTGTCTCGGTGCAACCTTTGGTGGTTCGGTATATCCAAGCGGCATTCTTTCCTCCGGTTGAGGATTGGCCGGTTCTGCCTTCGCAGGTTCTTTCTTTTCCTGCGGAGCTTTGGCTTCCGGTGCTTTGCCTCCCGGTGCTGCATATCCGGGTATAGGTCCCGGTTCCGGTCCTGAACTGAGGATCTGACTGCCATCCTGTTTTGCGGCCTCCTGAATTCCTCTCAGTATCTGTGTAGATTGTTCTGCCACCTCTGTGTCATCAAAATTAATGAAATCATTAATATCAAGAAAGCTTTCGCTCTCTGTCTCACTTAATGCTTTCTCCTGCAATTCTTTTCCCATATCGATCTCCTGTTGCTGAATTCCACCCTTATTATTCTTGTCATCAGAACTATCTTCAGATTCTTTTAATCTGTTTCTATCCTGATCACTTACTTCAACTCTGGAAAAATTATAATCTTCCTCTTTACCCTCGCCATGCATCGCAGTTTTAAACTCCAACGCCGTTTTATACCTATCTTTGATCTGCAGTGATATAGCTTTCATGATTGCGTCACTTACATACTTCGGAATATCCGGTCGAAGTTCTATAGGTTCCTGTATATCATCCTGCATGATCCTTTGAATTGATTCCTTCGGTGTGACTCCTGTCAGAATCTTATACAATGTTGTCCCCAATGAATATATATCCGTCCAGGGACCTACATTTCCTTTATGTGAAAACTGTTCCAACGGAGCATAATCATGTTTCAGTATGACTGTGGAGGAAAGCTTTTCATTTGGTATCTGCTGCTTTGCAGCTCCAAAATCTATAAGCTTATATGTTCCATCAGACTCCGCGAATATATTCTCAGGACTTATATCTCTATGTATGACTCCTGTTGAATGCACTACAGACAGAACATTACATATACTGTCCGTGATATCCAGGAGCATATCCAGAGAAACCTTTTCTTTCTTAGTTTCAATATACTCCATCATGTTACAGCCATCAAGATATTCCATAGTTATATAGGCCGTACCATTTTGTTCAAAGAAATCATATATAGTTACAGTTCCGGGGTTATTGTTAAACTTTGCAAGACTTCTCGCTTCTTTCAGAAACCGTTCTCTTCCCGTTGCATAAGCTTCTTTATCTTCCGAAGAGACCGCCGAAACCGTTACTCCGTCTTTATCTCTGACAGCAAGCCCTTCAGGAAAATATTCCTTAACGGCTATCTGGCTGTCCAGAGTATCATCCCAAGCTCTGTAAGTAACCCCAAATCCGCCGGCACCGATAACTGTACCAATCTTATATCGTTCATTCACCGCCACGCCCGGATGCAGATGTGAATCATTCTCCGGTGAAGTATTCTCTACGAACCCACAGAAAGGACAGCAAAAATCGGCGTCCTCGTAACCTTTTGGGATCTCAAAAATCCTCATGCAGTTCATGCATCGTCTTTCCATGAACTCACCTTCCTATTTTCTCACTTAAGAATACCATAACCGAAATGTATCTTCAATCAAGTCGATGTACTAGTCCAATTCCGGATATTTTTTCTTAACTGAATTTTTAAAATTCCTAACCGCTTCTTCGTATGTCAGTTCCTGTTGAATGTAACCCTTCATCTCCCCCAAGAAAGAATTGTTACATCCCTGATCATACTTCGAAAGGTTGTCTATCTTTATCCTATCTGCTCCCTTCACAAATAATCCTATCGGATTCTGACCTCCCAATGACTTGAATGAGTATGAATCATCCGTAGCCGCTGCTTTCATGGCCGGGATATTA
>JAFZXD010000085.1 GCA_017616955.1 Eubacterium sp.
ATCTTCGTTAGCACCACAGAAAGCATCAACTACGAAAAGCTTCTTGTTTGAAAGCTCTTTCTTAGCGATTTCCTTAACTGCTTCCCAAGCTTCCTGAGTAGCAGGATGGTTGTCATTTGGATAATTGTCTGATGTCCACCATACTGTATCCTTTGAATTCTCATCCATAACGATGAACTTATCCTTAGGTGAACGTCCTGTGTATATACCAGTCATAACGTTAACAGAACCGAGCTCTGTCTCAACACCCTTCTCATATCCTTCAAGTGATGGATCCATCTCATATTTGTAAAGATCCTCGAATGATGGATTGTGAATTATCTCTGTTGTACCTGTGATACCATACTTTGTTAAATCAACGTTTGCCATCTTAATTTCTCCTCTTCTTTATATATTTGATTCTTCAATGAATCGATAGTACGTATAAATGTGCCGAAATCAGTTAAAAATAACTAACGCCGACGCCTTTTAGTATAAATATTATGAACACATAAGTCAAGCGGCTTTACGCAGAATTAGATATGAAATTATTAACATATTATATCAATTTATTTAGTATTTCTGCTATCATCCTGTTTCTTGTGACATCCGATCTGTCACTTAACAGAGCTATATCATCATACCTGATACCGATCCCAATTATATATTCGCTGATATTTCCGTCTTCATAATCCGAAAGAACCTCTGTAAGAAGCCCACATATCTTTGCTTTATTATGATACAGCCCGTGGTTTTCTCCTTCTTCAAGTTTTATCCCGGAGATCTCAAATACTGTTTTTATAACAGCTTCCCTAGTGTACTTCGATATATCTTTCTGCTTATGACTTCCCTTCACCTGATCTGCAGGAAGAACTACACTCATATATATACCGCCCTTGGGAGATGGAAATGCACTCTTATTTTGTCCTCTTCCACCTGTCTGCTCTTTAGCAATGATTATGTGACATCCACTTTCCGAACCATCCGTTTTACAGGCTATATCCGAATATAAGTATTTCTTTGCCAGATCATTTGTAGAGCCTATAGCTTCATATACCTCTATGCACTCTGCCAACTTCTCATCTTTTAGATAAAGCAATATGCCTTCTCTTGATATAATGTCGCTATAAGATGAAAGCTTATATCCCTTATTGGTAACAGCATCTATGTTGTAGCCCTGCTCTTTCAGAGTTTTTATGGCTTTCCATACAGAGTTTCTGGAAACACCGATACTATCGGCCAGTTCTTCTCCGGATATATAATCACCCTTTGCTGCTTCAAGAGCGGCTACGATCTTCTCTCTTGTATTCATATATATTCTTATTTATTCTCGTATATATATTTTTCAACCTTTGTTCTGAGATTCTTAAATGAGCATGGTCCTGCAGTAAGTATAACCTTATGGAACTCCTTAGGATCAAACTTTAAGCCAAGCTCATCTTCCGCAAGTGTTCTGAGTTCTTCCAGTTCATAGTATCCTGTAGTGTAGCTGAGATATGCTCCCGGATCACCGATTACCGAAGTTATGATCTCATCCGCAAATTCAGTTCCGTATCCGCTACTGCTGAGATAATCTACAACATCCTCTTTAGTCCATCCCTCATAATTAACACCAAGATCGATTCTTCCGTATAAGAGATAACCCAGATCCTCATTAATCTTAGTGAGCTTAGCAAATTCGCTCGCATATTCCGAACCATCGAAATCGCACTTCTCAAGAGATCTGTAACTTGTATAAACCGCCCAGCCTTCTTTATATCCGATATTTCCCTGGATCGATCTTACAAGATTAGGATTTGTTGACATGAAGTAAGCGTTCTGGAACATATGTCCCGGGCATCCCTCATGTGCCAGAGTTGTCCACATTCCGTTTGGATGAGCACCATTTACATATATGAGATTATGGTCAGGATCGTCTATAGCCGGAGCCATATAATATGCAAGGACGCTGTCCATGATCTTCTCCATATGCTTATCCAGATAGTTGGCTGTATATTTAATATTATCGAGCTCCGGATAATCATCCATACAGTTTTTGATTAGGTAATCTATTACCTCAGAAGCTGTCATTTTATCGTACTTTTCAAGTAGCTTATCGCTATTCTCAACATATGCCTTATATGCATCCGGATTTGTTGAATAGATCAGCGACATCTCTGTAACAAGATTCTGCTTACGGTTCTCCATTATTTCGATTTCTTCATCAGGAGTTTTTGCAGAGTCTGAAAATGAAGGGAAGATATAGTTGGTATAATGTTCCTTTCCACCCTCATAGTTACAAACCCCCATACTGTTTTTTCCAGTTCCTTTGAGTTCTGTCATACATTTTTTAAGATCCTCAAAAGCAGGAATCACACTGTTAAGAATGACTTCCTTATCTCTCTTCTTGAAGTCTTCTTTTTCTTCTTTCGAGAGAAAATCCAGTTTTTCAACACGATCATCGAAAACCTCGATCATGAAGTTATTTTCTTTTTCGGCAGTAAACTCATCACACTGTTCTATAACCTTATCCGCTACGGAATCAGCCATAAAATAACCTGCTTTGGATTTCTCATACTCAAAATCTATGCTGCCCTTGAAATACTGTCTCATCTGACCAAGCATTGTTATATAATCTTCCACATCGGATTTATCATCAAATCTATAATCCGTAAAGTTTGTTGGGATATTTGCCTGCAGTCCGCGCATAGGAGAAAACGGCTCATAAAGATATATGTTATCAAATGCTTTGATCGCAATCTCCAGGTCACTCTTCAGACACTCGTATGTAAATGTTTCATCCTCGGTAAGCTTAACATCCTTAAATGTCATAAGCTTATCGTAGCGGTCCTGAATAGCCTTCTTCTGTTTATCTAAAGCAGCCTTGTCCATAGATGCATCACCAAGGGTAGCTGCCGGAGACTCTATTCCGTATTTACTTCCGTCTTTGACTTCGTAATTGTAAGTTAAAGTATCTTCTGTTACAGACTCAACAAAATAGTCCTTCATAAACTTCTGAAACTCTTCATTATCAGAGTCAGCATACTCAACATCTCCCGTATAGGTTATGTTTGATGAAGAAGAACCGCTTCCGTTATCGGAGCCTCCGTCTTCTGTTGTAGAACTTGAATATCCTGTCTCATCTACATACTCGATACCACTTCCGCAAGAAGTAGCGGAGATCATAAGAGAGCAAATAAGGATTGCTGCTATCTTCTTAGCATTCTGTTTTAATACTTTAGTCATTTTTCTCATCTTTTTCCTCTTCTTAGTATAGTGTTTCTTAATTAGGACTATAAGCGAACTTTAAGTTTCTATTCACCGCTCAGATATAAAGCAGCTACTTTGATATCCTCCGGGGTAGTTACTTTAATATTCTCATAGCTTCCTTCTATCATTTTCGACTTTATATCAAGATACCTTTCAACTATCATGGTGTCGTCCGTGATATCGGTATCTCCGCTTATTTTGAGTCTTTCATAAGCCTCTTCCAGAATCTTCCTGTCAAAAGTCTGTGGGGTCTGAAT
>JAFZXD010000086.1 GCA_017616955.1 Eubacterium sp.
CTCATGGATTCAACAAGCTCTGCGTCATTGTTTTCATTTGCCTTCTGCTCAATTATGGTCATACATCTGAGAAGCTCGTTATTATCCACTGACAGAGTCTCGGCATGCATAAATGAATACGGATTGTAGACCTGCGTTGCCTGATCTTCGCCCAGAACAGCCACAACAAATGAACCGTTTACAAATCTGTTAACACCGTTGTCATTTACTATCTCTCCAAATGTGATACAACCACTCATATTCGAATTCTCATATGCGGAAAGCTCCCACTTTACACAGTTCGAATATATGGTAGAACGAACTATACATGAATATGCAAATATAGTTTCAGCCTTCTCAAAGGATTCTATCTTCCTGAAAAGAGCTCTGTTATCTGAGATGATCTTTTTATCGTAGATAAATGCCTTCCTGAATTTTTGACCTTTTTTTACATAATGGTTAGCTCTTATAAATGCCTTCTTCTCTTTTGTATCTATATCCGGATGTTCATTATAAAACTTTTTATTGGCAGGATCAGACTTAGGGAATAACTCTTCAAGAGAATAATTATCCATATACTGTACATAAACCGGGAAATTCGGTGAATCCGAGTATGCAAATGGAAACAGACACGTAAGATTGGCGTTGGAACCTATTCCGGAGCCTATTCCCATCTGATATCTAAGTCCGGCATCTCCACCGTTTACTTCCATAACCAAAGTGCTGAAGGTGTCTGTAACCTCCATCTCTTCTCCTATTGGTTCAACTCCCGTTGCATAACAACAAAGCGAATCAACCGATCCACCATCTATAGCAGCCAGAATTATACCATCATCATCCCAGCCGTTTTCGTCGAAAACAAATGAGTACTGCGGATTTGTTTCAAGCCCGCTTCCGGGTCCGTCAGCCAATCCACCAAACATTTTCACTCCGGGAAAAAGTTCGTTACTAAGCTCAACAAATCTGAATACGTCATAGTATCCGGCCGTCAGAAAAGTAAGGAGAAACTTTGTATTTTCTCCTACTATAAGGTCTTTAACTTTATGGCATAACTCATCATAAGATATAAGGTTTTCAGAATTATTAATCGTGGAAAAACGCGCGGTTCGGATATGTCCGCGACTCATCTGAGTAATTGATATGATGCACTGATCCGCAATAAGCATGCCATTAGAAATAATGGCAGACGTACTGGTGCCGAATATTTTTGCATCCGGCACAAGATGCTTTATAAATCTTGCCAACTCCACAGCTTCATCAGGAAGATGACTGGCTGTATGTATTCTAATAAGAATATCACCGTCAGACTCATCCAGCTTAAGCTGTTCAAAAGTCTCCACAAGTCTATTATTAGAAATGTGTTGAAAATTCCAAGTAAACATTAATTGTACCCCTCCAACTAAGTTACTTCGGTCTATATAACATTCATTAACCCCATAGGTAAAGTATACCACTTTATATCATTTAATTAAATATCTTTTTACTGTTCCTCCTGTGTATCGCGCGTGACTTTTATTATCGTTATGTAATATACGAAAATCAGTATGAATACATTTAAAACTATAGGTCCCGCAAGCATCGAATAGTCATTTCTGCTGTCATATACGAATGTAAGCATAAATGTCGGAAGATACTCTCCTATAGTGAAATTCTTCAGAATATCCGGAGCAAAGAGAACCGTTCCGATCATGGATATCGGAGCAATAACCGGAGCCTTGAATAATATAGAAAAAAGCATCGTGTAACTGATTATGAAGAATATACTAAGACCATGAATAAATGCGCATATAAATGCATTTCCAAATGTCATATTACGCTCCATAAAGGAATTCGCAAGTATATAATAAAACATGTAACTGAAGAACACCGAAACACCTGCGGATGTTCCGTATACGATACATTTGCTTACTATAAAATCACTTGAACGGTACTTCTGCTGTATCGGAAGCACCCACTTACCTTCGGTTTTCTCTTTCGGAAGTATGGTGTGTGTCACAATGATAGTTATAAGTGAAAAGAATACACCTATGTAATATGCAAAAACTCCGCTGCTTTCTTTTACAAGCTTCGGGTAAAGGACAGTCATCATATTCTCCAGCGATTCTATATCAAATCCCGGAAGTTCAGTCGTAAGTCCATCCGGAATATCCCCGAAGAACAATGTGAAAAACATGATCAGTAATGCTAACCCAAATGACAACGCAAAAAACAATAAAAGTTTTCCGGTACGAACAGTTTCCTTTACATCCTTTAACATGCAGCACTTAATTCGTTCGATCATACGCACACCTCCCTGAATATGCCATCCAATGAGTTAACTGCCGTACTTATGGATGTTATCTCCTGTCCAAGACTTGAAAGTCCCTGTAGAACTTTCTGCTGACTTGCAAGCTTATCATCTTTATCAAGCACAATCCTGATAGTAACAGAATCTATAACGTATATCTTCTGTGTGTAACCGTACAGTTTTTCCAGATCCGGTTCACCGGCAAATGAAACTATCATCTCATCAGCGCTGTTTCTTATAGAAGCAACATCCACTTCTCTCGCTATAACACCTCCGCTCAGGAATCCCGCTTTATCGCATATACTATCCATATCTGCAAGTATGTGTGTGGAAAGCATTATAGTCTTTCCTTTACTCCTAAGTTCAAAGAGGATGTCTTTTACATCATTTCTTCCCGAAGGATCAAGTGCACTGGTAGGCTCATCAAGAAGAATTATGTCAGGATCATTTACCAGAACCCCTGCTATCCCAAGTCTCTGCTTCATACCTCTGGATAAAGTCTTGATCTTAGCTTTATCCGGAAGACCAACCTGTTTCAAAAGTTCATTTCTTCTGGCAGGATTCTTATTCATCAGCAGGAAATCCAGATATTCATCTGTAGTAAGATAATCATAAAAAGCAGGAAGGTCCGGCAGATATCCAACCTTCTTTCCGTTTCCACCAAAAGAACACAAACCACCGTCAGCTTTTAAAAGCCCCGACATTATATTCATAAGTGTTGTTTTGCCTGCGCCGTTCTTACCTATAAGGCCGTAGATACTGCCTTCTTCTATATCAAGGTTTACCCCCTTAAGAACCTCTTTCCGGGCAAAGGATTTCTTTATGTCGCTTACTTTTACCACACTGCTTCTCCTTTACGTATGTTAGCTCTAATATACACCTTTTATAAGGCCGCAAACAAGAATAATCGTTATCCGGTTTCCTGTATAGCAAAAAAGATGACATTTGAGATCTGATCTCAAATGTCACCTTTACACCCC
>JAFZXD010000087.1 GCA_017616955.1 Eubacterium sp.
CACCATCTCCGGATATTTGATATCATAATCCTCATCAAGTAAATGTTCCATCAGCATTCCTATTCCGAATCTTATAGTATAAGTCTTCTTTGACTTAATCCATTTCTTAATATGCTTCAGAATATCCTGACGATTCTTTTTGAATATCTTCGGTGACATCTGGTCACAGGTCGCCCAGTTATCTACGTACGGAAGAAACTGTTCTGTCCGCTCCATACAGCTGTCATAGTCCTTAATCTCAGAAACTATAAATGCATGTAACTGATTCTCGTCGAAGTACTTATGCGGCAGGTCACTAAGAAATGTATCTATATCGTCAATCTTCCCCAGCCTTTTAGCCATCTTTCTTAGTTCCGGAGTTCTCACGCCAATGATTGATTCCGGCTTAACTGTCGGAATTATTTTAATCTGCATCTCTCTGTACTTTTCATCCTGTAATTCAAACAGTTCTTTTCTGATCTCATCAATAATCATCTTATTAATCCTCTTCCAGAATATCCAATACATCCGATGGTTTATCTGCAAATACTGTAGCACCTATATCCATTAGCAACTCTTTATCCCTGAATCCCCAAAGCACTGATATACTGGGAAGTTCTGAGTTCTGTGCAGTTTTGAAATCCACCTCGGAATCGCCTACATATACAGCTTCTTCTTTAATACTCCCCAGTTCTTTTAACGCACTGATGACAGTATCCGGTGCAGGTTTACGTCTGATCCCGTCCTTCTCACCTATCGCTACTTTTACATACTTTGAGAAAAAGCGATCATTCAGTTCCTTTACTGCAGAGTCAATCTTGTTAGAAACGATCGCCATCTTATATCCTCGTTCCTTAAGACTATCCATAAGCTCAAGGATTCCGTCATATGGTCCGGTCTGATCAAGACAATGAACTTCATAATGTTCCTTGAACACAGGAAGCATTTCATCTATCACTTCTTCCGAAGTTCCTTCCGGTACCGCCAGTTCAAGCGCATGTCTTATTCCATTTCCAAAATATAATCTGTAATCCGACGACGGGTGAACCGGAAAACCAAACTTTTCCATCACATAATTCACTGAGAAAGTAAGATCCTCCAGCGTATTCATAACTGTTCCATCCATATCAAAAATAACTGTATTAATGTTTTTCATTTTCTGTCCTATCCTTTTTTTATATCGTAGTGAATCAATTATACACCATATATTTACTCACAAAAACTTTTTTAATCATTTCTCCTTGCATTAACTGTAAATTACATATAGAGTTATCCATATATCCCATGTGTTGTTTTAGAAAAAAAGGGGTTTTTATGAAAGAAAAGTACGCTCGATTACTGAATAATATCAAGGATATGAAAAGCGTTATAGTTGCTTATTCGGGAGGTGTGGATTCCACGCTTCTTCTTCATGCAGCTAAAGAAGCGCTTGGAACAAATGTCCTGGCAGTCATAGCTGAGTCTTGTCTCTTTCCACAGAATGAGATAGAAAATGCCATCAGCATCTGTAAATCCATGGGAGTCAGATATATAATGCTCCACCTAAAACCTCTTGAAATAGACGGGATAAAAGAGAATCCAAAAAACAGATGCTATCTGTGTAAGAAGAAAATGCTTTCCTCTATTATCGAAATAGCTGAATCCGAAAATATAAGTAATATTTTGGAAGGCTCGAATATGGATGACATGGGTGACTACCGTCCGGGAAGTCAGGCCGTAAAAGAACTTGGTGTAATATCTCCTCTAATGGATGTTGAGTTGTATAAAAGTGAGATTCGAGAACTTTCAAAAGAATTTAATCTGCCAACATGGGACAAACCATCTCTGGCATGTCTTGCGAGCAGAATACCTTATGGAGACACGATCACTCCGGAAAAACTTGATATGATCGATAAATGTGAAGAGTATCTGAGAAATATGGGATTCCGTCAGCTCCGAGTAAGAGCTCATGGAAATCTTGCCAGAATAGAAATGACTCCCGATGAGATAACCAAAGTTTTCACTGATGAAAACAGGACTAAGATTTACGAAGAATTCAAACATAACGGATTCAAATTCGTATCGATCGATCTTATCGGCTATCGCACCGGAAGTCTTAATGATTAAGCTTCTTCTATCGGTAATGTTTCAGCTCTGTGAGCTATATTCTGTTTAAAGTTTATTACGCTATGATTATATTCCTCATCCATAAGTGTTGAATGGATCAGGAAATCAGCTGTTGCTTTGTTATTTGCAAATGGTATGTCATATACCTGAGCTATTCTCATAAGCGCTTTTACGTCTGGATCGTGAGGCGCTGCCGTAAGCGGATCTGAGAAAAATATAACAAAGTCGATTCTTCCTTCAACAATCTTAGCTCCTATCTGCTGATCTCCTCCAAGAGGACCTGAATTATATCCTCGTACAGGAAGATCTGTAGCATCGGTAATCATTCTTGCTGTTGTTCCCGTTCCACACAGGAAATGTTTCTTCAGGATCTCAGCATTATCCTTGCACCACTGAATAAGCTCAGCTTTCTTTCCGTCATGTGCGATAAGCGCTATATTTTTCTGTTTGTTAATAGTCATTGTAATTGTTTCGTTCATATCTTTTTACCTCCGCTTAATAATATGTAACTTCATCAGCGACTCTCCCCCTGAACTTATACAAAAGAGGGGCCCGATAGACCCCTCTTCTGAATGTCACCGGGACATTGATATCTTATTCATTACCAAGATTGAACTTGTCATGGATAGCATTCATAGCACGTTCTGTGTTCTTCTCATTGATAAGAACTGTTACTCTGATCTCTGATGTTGAGATCATTCTGATGTTGATGTTTGCATCATAAAGTGCTTCGAACATCTTTGCTGCAACACCTGCATTTGACTGCATTCCGGCACCAACGATAGATACCTTTGCAACTTCCTTATTAACATCGATCTCTTCGAAGTCCATAAGCTCTTCGATAATCTTCTTAGCTTCATCAGCATCTTCATCTGAACATGTGAAGGAGATATCCTTCTTACCATGACGTCCGATTGACTGCAGGATCATATCGATATTTATATTCTGTTTTGCAAGAGCGTTGAATAACTTAAATGCTACTCCAGGCTCATCCTTAAGACCAATAACTGCTACTCTGGCTGCATCTGTATCGGCTGCAACACCACTTACTATCATCTTTTCCATCTTAGTTCCCTCCCTTACGACGGTTCCTTCATTTGTATTCAAACTTGAACGTACTACAAGACGTACACCATATTTCTTTGCCAGCTCAACTGAACGGTTGTGAAGAACTCCCGCTCCAAGTGTAGCCAGCTCAAGCATCTCGTCGTAAGTTACTTCGTTTAACTTTCTGGCAGCAGGAACCTTTCTAGGATCTGCTGTGTAAACTCCATCTACGTCTGTATAGATTTCACATTTATCTGCATGAAGAGCAGCTGCTATAGCTACTGCAGTTGTATCTGATCCACCTCTTCCAAGAGTAGTATAATCATCATACTTATTAACTCCCTGGAAACCGGTTACTATTACTATCTTATGCTGCTCAAGTTCATTTCTGATACGCTCTGTATCGATTCTCTTAAGACGAGCATTGCTGTATACGCTTGTTGTATGCATAGCAACCTGATAAGCATTAAGTGAAACTGCCGGAACACCAAGGCTTGCCATAGCCATAGACATAAGCGCTACTGACTGCTGTTCTCCGGTAGTAAGAATCATATCCATCTCTCTCTTAGGAGGATTTGGATTAATCTCCTTAGCCATATCGATCAGCACATCTGTGTACTTACCCATAGCGGAAAGTACTACAACTACATCATTACCTTTCTTGTAGTCTTCGATACATCTGTTAGCGACATTAAAGATACGGTCTTTATTGCCTACCGATGTACCTCCGAACTTCTTTACTATTAGCATTTCTTCATGCCTCCTGAAAAAATTTCTCCCCCAGATAATACCGAATTAATCACAAACGCGAATTCGGCTAATTATATCAAATCCTTCTGCAGCCTTTTCAAAATCAGAACCGGACATAACCGGAGTGATAAATGCAGTCTCATCCTGAGATGCATCTCCCTCAATATACTGAACGTCTCCAAACTTTGCAAGGACGTCCTTCTCTATCCCTGTTCCTTTTATTCTTACAAAATAAGGTGTAGTAAATGCATCTATCGATCCAAGTACTCTCTTTTCCTTCTTCCAATAAACCTTTACAGATGCGCCGCCTCTCTTTGTAGCATCAACTACATCAGATACAACTGCGCTGGCTGTTGGAAGTGAACCGGCTCCTTTTCCGTAGAACATTACATCTCCGAGCATATCACCCTTTACAAGAATCGCATTGAATACATTCTTAACATTGTAAAGAGGATTGTCCTGATAGATTACAAACGGAGAAACCATAGCATAGGTTGTTCCATCAACTTTACGAGCCATTCCAAGAAGCTTGATAGAAGCACCTATCTTCTTCATATATTTAAAATCATCTGTTGTTATCTTAGTGATTCCTTCTGTGTAGATATCCTCAAAATCAACCTGTCTCTCATAAGCAAGAGATGTAAGGATTGCAATCTTACGGCAGGCATCATAACCCTCGATATCTGCCTCCGGATTTCTCTCTGCATATCCTTTTTCCTGAGCTCTCTTAAGAACTGTATCGAAATCAGCACCCTCATCCTCCATCTTTGTAAGGATGTAGTTTGTTGTACCGTTCATGATACCCTGAATCTCTTCAATATGATCAACTGTCAGACACTCTACAAGAGGACGGATGATCGGAATTCCACCACCTACTGAAGCCTCAAAGAAGAAGTTTACGTTGTTGTCAGAAGCTATCTCAAGAAGTTCAGCACCATGTTTAGCAACAAGCTCTTTATTAGATGTACATACACTCTTACCGCTCTCAAGAGCACGTTTAACAAATGTATGTGCAGGCTCAACACCACCCATTACCTCAACTACTACGTCAACTTCTTTATCCTCGATAATGACATCTACATCATGTACGAGAACATCCTCAACCGGATCACCCGGGAATTCTCTCAGATCAAGAACGTACTTGATACGTACTTCTTCTCCGGCACGGCGTGAGATATGACTGTTATTCTCATTAATTATCTTGAATACTCCTGAACCAACTGTTCCATATCCAAGTATTGCAACGTTTATCATACATTCACCTCTATTCAGTCTTTCCTTCGGTAGCCATCCATGAAAGATATGCATTTATAAACGGATCTATATCTCCGTCCAGCACTCTTCCCGCATCTCCCATCTCACATCCTGTTCTCAAATCCTTTACCATTGTATAAGGCTGAAGAACATAAGATCTGATCTGGCTTCCGAAACCATTTTCTGTAACCTCACCACGTATACCGGAAAGCTGTTCATCCTGTTTTGCCTTCTCCATCAGGTACAGCTTAGCCTTAAGCATCTTCATAGCCGTGTCTCTGTTCTGGTGCTGCGATCTCTCGTTCTGACACTGAACCACAATTCCCGTAGGAAGATGTGTGATACGTATTGCTGAAGATGTTTTATTTATATGCTGACCTCCCGCTCCACTGGCACGATATGTGTCAACACGGAGATCATCATCATTTATTTCTATCTCTATAGAATCATCCATGATTGGCATAACATCCACCGAACAGAACGATGTCTGTCTTTTTCCTGCCGCATTAAACGGGGAAATTCTTACAAGTCTGTGTACACCATGTTCAGATTTAAGATATCCGTATGCATGGAATCCCTCAACCTGAAATGTCACTGACTTGATACCGGCTTCTTCTCCATCCAGAAGATCTAGAACCGAAAGCTTCATCTTATGCTTATCTGCCCATCTGGTATACATTCGATACAGCATGCTTACCCAATCACATGCTTCTGTTCCGCCGGCACCTGCATGAATGGTAACCGTCGCATCATTAGTATCGAACTCACCTGAGAGTAGAGTTTCAATTCTGAATGCCTCGAAATCCTTCTTAAAATCTCTCAACATATCTCCCGCTTCCTGCGTAAGAGAATCATCAGAATCTTCCTCTGCCATCTCAATCATCGTCTCGATGTCCTCAAAGGCAGTCTTCATCTTTTCATAGCTTTCTATAGTAGTCTTCAGACCCTTAAGCTCCTTCATTGTCTGACCTGATTTCTCAACATCATCCCAAAAATCAGGAGCCTCCATAGACTTCTCAAGTTCTTCAATTCTGTTTTCTTTACCGGCTATGTCAAAGTGAATCCCTCACTTCCGCCAGCGGTGTTTTGTACTTTCCGAGCTCCAGCTTATACTCATCAAGTTCAAGCACTGAACCACCACCCTTCTATAATTCTCGCGTAAAACGATAAAAACAATAAAAAAAATACTACATTATTTCAATATTGTAAACACATATTTGCAAAAATGTAGATATTATACTCTATTTTAGAACAAGCTCCGGTGCGTCGTGGCACTAACATGTGCCATGACGCAAAGCTTAATTAAATGATTAATTAGCTCTTCCGCAGCAATTCTTATACTTCTTTCCTGAGCCGCAAGGACAAGGATCGTTACGTCCTATCTTCTTTTCCTTACGCTTTGTTGGTTCTTTCTTTAAAGTCTCGTCTTTGTTTGTTCCTGTTTCTTTAGCCACCTGCTCACGCTTTACTTCTTCCTGTGGCTTAAGTCTGATATGGAACATGATGCTTGCTGTCTCTTCTTTAATAGAAGCGATCATATCGTTAAACATGTCATATCCTGCGAGCTTGTACTCAACTACTGGATCTCTGTTACCATATCCCTGAAGTCCGATACCCTGACGAAGCTGTTCCATGTCGTCGATGTTATCCATCCACTTTCTGTCGACAGTCTTAAGCATAACGACACGCTCAATCTCGCTAACCTGCTCTTCACTTTCGAATTCTTCTTTGCA
>JAFZXD010000088.1 GCA_017616955.1 Eubacterium sp.
TCTGTACTCTTTATAGCAATCGGATTTATCTCTAATGAAGTACCATTAAGCTTAAATGATGTAATTGTTTCATGATCCGGGTCAGACGCACCACCGTTCGAATAATCTGATGCTATATAAAGATATTCCGAATCATTACTAAATGTAATATATCCTCCATCCACATTTATCTCTGGAACATATCCCGGGCCTTCTGATGCAGGTAGCTGAATCCCTACAAGGCCATTATTATCTTCATTTACTTCCCAGATATTAAGGAGTGTATTACCCATTGTTCCTTCTGTTTTGGCAGAAATGATTTCAAAATGTCCGTCATGATCAAGATCTGAAACCATGTATTTAAGTGAAGTATCATCAGGATGATACCATTCGCCGTTAGCTGTTGTGATAACATTTATCTGATGCTTTACATCCGGATTCTCTGCTACATTCTCAGCAGGCTTTGCTTCTGCCTTAGTTACTTCTGAAGATCCTTCTGAGCTGACTTTTTTTGTTTTAACAACTACCTTACTATCTGCCTTGTCATCACTGTCTTCTCTATCAGCTTTATCTTCACTATCTTCTCTTTTTCCGACTTTCTTGACCTTCTTAGAATCATCATCAGATTTTGATTCGTCCTTATCATCTTTCTTAGAATCTTCTTTCTTGTCTTCCTTCTTATCTGATGATTCTGTCTTCTTTTCCTCTGTAGTTTTTTCTTCAGTAGTCTCTTCTTCTGTCGTTGTTTCTTCTACTGTAGTATGTTCCTTAGGTCTGTCTGCTGACTCTCCTGAGCATCCACACATAGCGGCACTCATTGCCATGATCATTCCAATACTGATAATACATTTTTTTGCTGTTTTTCTTCTCATCTTTCTAATCTCCTTTAACCTTTCGTGGTTTATTTGTTATTATGATTTATTTATAGCTTACATTTTCATCGTATCTACATCGAAACAAATATTTTTTAACATCATTTTGCACAAATAAAACCATCATCAGATTAAAGGAAACAGGCAGTTATTTATCTTCTTTACTGTACTCCAATATATCTCCGGGCTGGCAGTCAAGTGCCTCACAGATTGCCTCCAACGTTGAGAAGCGAATAGCTGATATCTTACCATTCTTCATCTTGGAAAGATTAACATTAGACACGCCAACCTTCTCTGATAACTCGTTAAGCGATATCTTACGATCCGCCATAACTCTGTCCAATCGCAATATAATCTGTCCCATGTTCTTCCTCCTTACAATGTTTCATCAGCCTGTATCTGAAGCATCCTTCCATAATCCATGATCATATAAACAACCCAGGTGGTAATTGCTCCGATAATGCCAAACAATAATCCCGTAGTAAAGAATAGCATTGCACTTGAAACTCCCATCACTACAGTCACTCTCTTTATTACATTATCAGTAAAAGGATTATCTTCCTTCTCAATCAGATCAAAAACGCTGCTGATCAACTTTACAGTAACTGCTATAACTATCATTATCGCTGAAAAGATAATACAGTAGAGTCCGTTTGTAACACAATACGGATGATCTTCTAAAGCCTTCTGAATGAACTCACTGTCTGAAGTCATATTAGAAGGATTTCCTACGTTGATATTAAATACTCTTACACTACCGACACTATCTTCAGTAAAGACTTTCCCTTCCTCTATATACTTTTCAACCATCTGATCATAGTCTTTACCCATATTGAATATAACTCCCGAACCTACTGCAGCACATACAGCCAAAACAACAAATATTATAAATATTATGTTTGATACTATCTTGCCGTATTTACAGCTCTTTTTGATTCTTTCTATTTTTTCATTCTCGTTCATAACTTATCTCCTTTTATTAATCCCATATATATACCGTTTTTATATAAAAACCTTTATTGTTGAACAAATCTTATCATTGGATTTAACTTTTGTCAACAATAATTTAATGTTTATCGTTAATTTATATATTCTTAACATTAAGTTTGAAACCCGGCTATTTTATCTAATCTTTTCTTCCGATCTGTTAAATGAAAATATTTTTATAAAAAATCGAAAAAAACTCTTGACTTTTATCTTCACATACAATATTATACGTCATATAGTATTACAAAACGCAAACATATTATAAAATCATTTAGAAAGGAGACTCATTTATGACATATCAGCTAAATGCCCCACTGCTTGACGCATGTGTCCTGGGAATTGTAGCTCACGAAGATTCGTATGGTTATACACTAACACAAAAAGTTAGAGAGCTCGTAGATATATCGGAATCCACATTATATCCTGTTCTGAGACGACTTCAGAAACAACAGTTTCTTGAAACATACGACAAGCCATATCAAGGTAGAAATAGAAGATATTACAGAATAACAGAAGCAGGAAAACAGCAACTTGAATACTTCAGATCAGAATGGCTGGAATATAAAGATAAGATTGATGAACTGCTCGGTACGGGCGCATCAGATATAAACAGTGGCGTGGAAGCAAATAAGGAAGGTGAACAAGGATGAATAAAAATGCATTTATGAGTGAATTTTCAAGAAAGCTCAGACGTCTCCCTAAGGAAGACTACGATGATGCCATGAGATATTACTCAGAGTTTTTTATGGACTCCGGAATCGACGATCAGACAGATGTCATCCCAATTGTTGGAACGGTTGACGAGGTATCGGCTCGTATACTTGAAGAACTCACAGATAAACAGATAGATAAAACTGTCAAGGAAGGCGGAGCTAAGAACAGTTCAAGAGCAATATGGTATATAATCCTCGGAATATTTGCAGCGCCGATTGCTTTCCCAATGGCTCTGGTTATAGCAATAATGTTCTTCGTTTTTATAATAGTAGTATTCGCAGTTCTTTTCGCTCTTATGGCATCAAGTATAGCTGTAGTATTTGCCGGACTTGCTGCCATCCCTGCCATCTTCTGGGCTGAGACTTCATCTCAGGTTTTAGTTCTTGTAGGTATGGCATGTGTAGCTATAGCTGTCGGATCACTTCTATGTTATGGCGTTTTCAAGCTTGCAAAATCGGTAATAAAGGGAATCCTTTCATCATCCCGCAATTTTGCAGCTAAGCACAAGAAGACAAATAGCTCAAACGTTTCTAATACAACATACTTCAATTCCGAAGAAGATTTAACCAACAAAAACTCTGAAAACATTGGCTTGCAAAGTCAGGAGGAAAATTAATATGAAAAAAGGTATAAAGATATTTATTTTATTAATGCTTGCCTTATTTCTTATAGGCGGCGTATTAATAATCGTTGGTGTTGCCAACGGTGGCTCTATGGCACTCAATATTGATCATAAAAATAAAAAAGTCTACACGAACTCCAAATTATATGAAGGCGTTGAGACTCCGGATTCATTAAAAAACATCGACATACATGTCGATGTGGCAGATATAAATATCAAGCGTGGTGACAGCTATAAGATTGAATATCATTTCCGCTCATATAACACCCCAATAATAAAGACCGAAAATGATACATTTATAATTGATACATGTCCATCAAACGAAATTATATTCAATTACAATTTTGATTTTAGCACAATAAAAGAGGACAACTACATCAACATAACAGTTCCGGAGAATGCAGATCTCTCCAATACAAAATTAAATGTAGACGTTGGAGATATTAATATCGATTCTGTTAATAATAGTAGTCTTAACATTGATTTAGACACCGGAAAACTCAATCTGGCAAATGCAAATATTGATGATCTCGTATATGATCTCAACACAGGAGATACAACGATCAATTCCATTACCGGAACTAAATTATCAGGAGATATCGACACCGGTAAATTTGATATGACAAACTCAACTATAAATGCAGTAACTATTACAGATAATACAGGAAATATTGCTGTATCAGAATCAAAAGTTTCTGATATAAATATAAATAGTGACACCGGACTTATAAACCTATCACTTATCGGAGAAGAATCTGATTATTCAATAAAAGCAGATATCGATACGGGATCGATCACCGTTAACGGCAAAAAAATGAAGGACTCTTATCAAGTAGATGCCGGAAAAAATAAAATTATTATTGATTCTGATACCGGAAGTGTTAATATAGATTTTAAGTAATTGTTCTGTAGGTTAAATATATTAGGATATCGACCTGTATGCTTGCATACAAAGGTCGATATCCTGATATATTTTAACCTTGCAGAGCAAGGTTGCTTCGCACACTATTCGGAAGGTGTCTGCGAAGCAGACAGTAGAGCACCGTAAGCATTTTTTATAAGCTTGCTTAATAAAAAATGTATTACGAGTGCGAACGTTCCGAATAGATTGTGAATCACCTGCAGAACAAGATCTGCAAAGTATCATTCAATTGAACATGCAAAAAAACGGGCAACCTTTTCATAAGGTTGCCCGTAAGTCGAGCTCCCGATGGGACTTGAACCCACGACCTACTGATTACGAATCAGTTGCGCTACCAACTGCGCTACGGAAGCATACAACTACTCGATTATACATAATAATCTATTATTTTTCAAGCAAAAAGGAACGCATATATGGAATATAATTTTTTCGCTACTATTTCACGAATGAAGTACATTGAACGCTGGGCTCTGATGAGAAATTCACGCTCTGAAAACCTCAGTGAACACAGTCTCGAGGTAGCTATGATCGCACACGCACTGTGCGTTATCGGAAATGTCCGTTATGACAAAAATCTAAACGAAGATAAGGCTGCTCTCATAGGTCTTTATCACGATGCCTCCGAGATCATAACAGGAGATATGCCTACTCCCGTAAAGTATTATAATCCTGATATAAGGGAAGCTTATAAACAAGTCGAGGCAATAGCCGAATACAAACTTCTTGAGAAGCTTCCTTCCGATCTTCGCCCTGCATATGAGGATATCTTCAGAGGAAATGTCTCTGTTGATGATACATATATGCGCCGCCTGGTAAAGGCGGCAGATAAAATATCCGCATACATAAAGTGTATAGAAGAAGAAAAGTCCGGTAACACAGAATTTGCTACCGCCAAGAATACAATAAGTAACGCAATAGATAAGCTTAAGAATGAACTTCCCGAAGTAAATGACTTTGTTAAAGAATTCATTCCTTCCTACGGCAAAACACTGGACGAACTATCCTAATCAAGCCAATTACCTACTATATATACTTTTTAAAAAGCTGAAAGCCGAGATATATTATCTCAACTTTCAGCTTTTAAATTGCATTTATTTAGCTCTGCCATGGAAGTGTATTGTCATTTCCATCTGTTGCTCCGGTAACATCATTATTATCAGGTATTATCGGTTCATCTTCCGCATCGGATATCTCATCTTCGATATCGTCCAGCAGTTCATCTCTTCTCGCCTGATAATCCGGACTGGTATAAACAGTATATTTATCCTTTTCAGCTTTCTTAGCTTTTTTATCCTTTTTGATCTTAGACTTCTTCTTAGCCTTTGCATCGTCAGACTTAGGATTAACTATACCGACATTGTAGAGTTCCTCTGCATCGATTGCAAATCCCTTGCTATCAAGCTCTCTCTTAACAGGGAGATTGCTTCCTGTAAGCTCGTTATAGATAGTCATAAACTGTTCGCCTGAGATAGTCTCATGCTCAACCAGATAATCGGCAAGCTTATCCATAACATCAAGGTGATGACTCAGCATCTCATATGCTATCGCATAAGCTCTGTTTATAATCTCGCGAACTTCCTCATCGATCAAAGTCTGAGTTTGATCAGAACACTGAAGCACTCTTCTCTTATCAAGATATTCTCCAGTTACAGCTTCATACTGAACCATTCCAAGCTTATCTGACATACCGTACATTGTTACCATTGTACGTGCATACTTAGTAGCATCTTCGATATCCTGCATTGCTCCTGCTGTAACCGTCGGGAACTTAAGCGCTTCTGCAGCTCTACCACCAACGCTTATAACAATCTGCGCTTCCATCTCAGCCTGAGTCATATGATTCTTCTCTTCAGCAGGCGTATGCCATACATAACCCAGAGAACCCATCATTCTCGGAACTATAGTTATCTTCTGAATCGGATTAGTTCTCTTAAGAAGAACTGTAAGAAGTGCGTGTCCTATCTCATGATAAGCAGTGATCTTCTTATCTCTTGCGCTAAGAACCTTATCCTTCTTCTCTTTACCTGCAAATACAACCTCGATAGACTCGAGCATATCATCCTGAGATACAAACTGTCTTCCTTTTCTTACTGCTGTGAGAGCAGCTTCGTTGATGATATTTGCCAGATCTGCACCTACAGATCCACTGGTTGCAAGTGCAAGCTCATGGAAGTCAACTGTCTCATCCATCTTAACTGCTTTTGCATGAACCTTCAGTATGTCTTCTCTACCCTTGAGATCCGGTTCTTCAACGATAACTCGTCTGTCAAAACGTCCCGGTCTCAGCAGCGCCTTATCAAGAACCTCAGGTCTGTTGGTTGCCGCAAGTATGATGATACCCTTGGAAGTATCGAAACCATCCATCTCTGAAAGGAGCTGATTAAGTGTCTGCTCACGCTCGGAATCTCCACCCATATGACGGGTATCACGACTTCTACCTATAGCATCTATCTCGTCGATAAATATGATACATGGAGCTTTGGCGGTAGCCTGTTTAAACAGGTCTCTTACTCTCGATGCACCAACACCGACATACATTTCCACAAATTCAGAACCTGACATCGAGAAGAACGGAACTCCCGCTTCTCCCGCAACCGCCTTGGCAAGAAGTGTCTTACCTGTTCCCGGAGGGCCTACAAGAAGTGCACCCTTAGGAAGTTTTGCACCGATATCAAGGTATCTCTGAGGCTGTCTCAGGAAATCTACCATCTCAGTCAGGGATTCCTTCGCCTCATCTTCTCCGGCGACATCCTTAAATGATACGCCGGTATTCTTAGTCATATCATACAGTTTGGCATTTGACTTTCCTACGTTCATAATGCCACCGGCACCGCCGGATATTCTCTTGAAGAGAGCCATGGTTACAAAATACATAACCGCAAAGAATATAACATAGTAAAGCACCTGACCAAGTATAGCATTTCCGCCTTCATCTATGGCTGTAAACTTCACATCTGCTTTTTCAAGTCTCTCTATGAGCTGATAGTCATCTGTACGAATAACATAATAAGTGACATTTTGTGTTTTCTTATCATCTTCATCGGGAA
>JAFZXD010000089.1 GCA_017616955.1 Eubacterium sp.
AAAGCTATAGGGCCTGAAGAGATAGTAGGACTTGTAAGACGGACATCTATCGAATGGCAGCCAGTTGCATTTTACCTTTTGGTAGAATAATTGGAGATAGCGAAAACTTTACAGTGGACGCTATTTTCTTTATATAAACTGTCATTCAAGAAATTAGGCTATAGTATCACTAGTTTATGTGACACGAGGAATCTTGGAGTTGATCTGGGAGGCGCCTATGGAGAAGAGTACAGCAGACAAAGGAATAAGTATCAGACTGAGTCTGATGATCCTTATTGTGATGTGCTTCTTCGGAAATGGGTTTGCTGTGCGAGCCGAAGGGCTTCGCAAGGATCGTGTTTACAAAATATCGCCTTCAGTTTTTGGTTCCGGGGCTCAGGAGGGACCGGAGGGTTCAGCTTTGGAGTTTACTTCGAGTGATGATGTCGTACCTTATGTCAGGGGACAGCTGAAGGCGAAAAATAAAAACATCACATTTGATTATGTGCTTAGTGATGCTAAAGTTTTCAAAGGCTCCGATACATCAGAAATACAGAGTATGATAGGGGCTTTTATAGGGTCTGAAGGTAGTAAGATATGGGCGGATATAGAACGTGGATTGTACAAATACACGGGCGTTCCGAATGAAGGAGATTACCTACGTAATTCCGTATATAAAACTACTGTTGGTAAGAGTGCTACTGCGGAACCTGTTACGGGAAACCAATATAAGGTCACGAAGATATGCTTTAAGTTACAGATAGACTATTTCACGAATTCTGATCAGGAGAAGGAATTTGAGAATAAAGCCAAAGAAGTGGTTAATAGTCTTAATCTTTCCGGCGATACCGAATATGAAAAAGTAGTAAAGATATATGATTATATAACTAATCATGTTACCTACGATTATGCTAATCTAAATAATGAAGGTTACCTTCTGAAGCAGAGTGCGTATGCCGCACTGATCAATAAAACGTCAGTTTGCCAAGGGTATGCGACACTATTTAATTATATGGCGAATTCCGCCGGGCTTGATTCCAGAATAATTTTGGGGAAGTCAAAAAAAGACGAGAAATCAGCCGAAGAACTCCATGCATGGAATGCTGTAAGAATAGGTGATCGTTATTATTATGTTGATGCAACCTGGGATAGTGCAAATCCGGAAGAAGATGTCTATTTTCTGAATGGAAAAGGCGATTTCGCAAATCACTTGGATATTCACATGGATACTCCCGAAGGAGAGAAACTTCCTCAAGAGGTTATTCCGCTGGCAGATTATTCTTATTATAAAACAGTCAACAAGAATTATCTGAGTGAAACCAAAACCGTGGTTACAGTCGGAGATGTAACTACAAAAAATGGTTATCCGGCAGTTAATGTTGATGTTGTATATAATGGTAAGAAGCTGCTGAGATGTGTTGATTATAAAGTAGAGTATGGGATCTACAATATCGATACATATGTATGGCGGATAACGATTAGGGGCATAGGATTATATCAGGGAGATCTTCCTATTGATTATCTTGTACCGGCTAATATGCGTCAGTACATTTATCAAAAAGAAGATAAGCAGAATAATACCGATAATGCTCAGAAGAACAATACCCAGAATGTATCACAGAAAACGCTGAAAGTAGGGGCGAAGTTTAAAGTAGGAAAGTACACGTATAAGGTTACTAAGGCAGGCGGCAAAAAGACTGTTACCCTTGTTGCTGCCGGTAAGAATCTCAAATCAGTGAGTATACCTGCATCAGTCAGGAAAAATGGAGATATCTACCTAGTGAATGCTATAGGGCCGAATGTCTTTAAAAACAATAGTAAACTGACATCCGTTGTGATTGGAAAGAATGTTAAGTCTATTGGGGCTAACTGCTTTAGCGGGTGTAAGAAACTTAAGAAGATAACGTTTAAAGGATCTTCGGTGAATAAAGTGGGAAAAAATTCGTTTAAGAAGACTGGGTCTTCTGTGGTGGTAATAACTCCAAAGAGTTCGAAGGTCAAATATGCGAAGCTTCTTAAGCGGGGAGGTATAAGCGCGAAGGCTAAATACAAATAAATATTGGTAACAACCCACCGTTGTTATGTACGATTCAGAGAGCTATGTCTGAATTGGTTCATAGGGTGAAAATATCACGAAAAACCGGAAGAGACCGATCCTCTCCGGTTTTTCTTCGTTAGGAAATCCGATTTTCTGTTTTCTTCTTGACTGTTTTTGACAACTTATGTATACTTGTATAGTTAAAAAGTTTAAAATTTCCGCGCAGCCGGGGAGATAGCGGTGCCCTGTACCTGCAATCCGCTATAGCAGGGGTGATGATTGGCCTCGAATTGCCTTTGGCGAAGCCGCCCTTGGTAAGTGATGTTGAAAGTTCAGGTCTTACGCGACAGGAATCTATGAACCGTGTCAGGTTGGGAACAAAGCAGCACTAAGTAGAACCTCTCTGTGCGCCGTGAGGCTACCTGGATTGAGTTAACTGCCTTGGTAACGTTCGTCAGGCTCTGCAAAGCCAGTCGCGCGGATTTTAAAATAAACTGTAGCATTATTCGTCGGATAGTGGTATAGTTAAAAGTAGGTTTTTAGTTTGGTTTGATTGTAGGTTATCAGACTGCGAATAATATGAATGTAGGGGTTAGAAAAGGATGGATTACTCAGAAGTAATTGAATTCGTAAAAAAAGAAACTTCTGAAAATGACAAACCGGATTCTTATCCATTTAAGAGTAGATACGAACACACCATGCGAGTTTACAGATGGGCCATCCGTCTACAGGCTAAGCTTGGTGGGGATTTGGATGTGATAGTCCTTGCAGCACTGCTTCATGATATTGGATGGACAGAAGATGGACCAAGTGCAGAAACCAGTGCTGAGGTAGCGGTTGAATATCTCGACAGTATAGGTGTTTCACCGGAGATGATCGTTCAGGTTGGTGAGATCATCATGATGCATGATGATAAGAATACCGAGAAAGATCTGTCCTTGGAATGCCGTATTGTTATGGATGCAGACCTACTTGATGAAGTCGGAGCAGTTGCTATCCTTAGCAATTGTATGGCTATCGCAGCTGACAGTGAGTCCAGCTATAAACGTGCATATTATAAAATAAAAGAATTCTACAGAACATATAAGCCGAAGATGACCTTGTGTAAAACTGAAACTGGAAGAACCGAATTCGGCAAGCGTCTGCAGTTCATTGAGAATTATATATATCAGCTCGAGCGAGAGCTGTTTTAAAAAATTCAAGGAGAGAGACAATGATTAACAAGATAGGAAGAATTATTCTGGGTATTGTGATTATCTGTGGACTTGCTGTGGGAATATACTATATCCTTCCGGGACAGTACAAGAACCCACTTACAGCCAAGATTCAGGAGAGCATGGATGGTGCTAACTACAATGCACTTATCGGTACTATTAAGGCTACTACAATTCCTAAGAACAAAGGTATTACATATGATGCAGCTATGACAAAGGCTACACAGGATGCAGCTTGGACATATAAGAAGATAGCTGTAGATGATGCAGGTAATGGTAGCTATGATGTATATTGTGATGGCTATAAGTACACTATGACATTTGAAGCTGATGATAACGACGACAGTATGATCACTAAGACAAATGCTCATATCAGACTTGTTTTCCATGTTAAGAAGGATGGAAGCACAATAACTGTTGATTCTAAGGAAGCAGTTAAGGGTGAGAAGTGTGCTGCATCAGAGCTTCATGTAGATGAAGAAGTTTACACACCGAATAACAAGGACAATACATATTACCAGAAGGGACTTACTTCACTCGCAGGAGCAGCTAAATAAGTTCACTAAGGAAATCATAATAAGATAAAATATATGCCCCGAAGTTTTAAAACTTCGGGGCTGTTTTTGTTTTAGATATATAGTTCTGAATAAATAGTTTTGAATAGGGACAAAAACCTATTTAGAGGCAAGTTCATCGATCATATCGGTTATCATTTTGATCGAATCACTGCCGTCAGATCCGTTCATTGTATTGATATACTTGTCTTTATCAGCAATAACTTTATCAACTGATTTGAGAAGTTTTTCTCCGGTCAGCTCTTCTTCTTCAATTACCACGCTGTATCCGCTCTTCTTAAATGACTTAGCATTGAGAATCTGGTCTCCTCGGCTTGCGGCTTTGGAAAGTGGAATTAAGATATTTGGCTTTTTGAGAGCCAGAAGCTCACAGATGGCATTTGCCCCCGCACGGGATATGGCAATGTCTGCCAATGCGAACATGTCAGCCAGTTCTTTTTTAACATATTCAAACTGAGCGTATCCTGACTTTCCGTCAAGCTCAGGCTTTGTATTTCCTTTTCCGCAGATATGGATTACGTTATATGACTTAAGAAGGTCATCGAGGATAGTCCATACTGTTTCATTTATTATTTTGGCACCGGTACTTCCACCTATAACAAGGATAGTCGGTTTCTTCTCAGTAAACTTGCAGTAAGTAAACGCTGCATCGGCATCTCCACTAAAGAGTTCAGCTCGTATCGGTGTACCTGTAACGGTAGCTCTGTCGCTGAACAAAGCCTGTGTTTCAGGGAAGTTGCAGCAGATGCGACTTGCTCTCGGAAGAGCTATCTTGTTTGCAAGTCCGGGAGTCATGTCTGACTCATGGATTACTACCGGAATCTTACGGGCGGCAGCGGCAAGAACTACAGGAACGGTAACGAATCCGCCCTTTGAAAATACTACATCAGGCTTCAGCTTTTTCATAAGCTTTTTAGCCTGGAAGAGACCTTTTAATACTTTAAAAGGGTCTGTAAAGTTCTCGAGATCGAAGTATCGTCTCAGCTTACCGGAAGAGATTCCGTAATAAGGAATACCGATATCTTCTATCAGCTTCTTCTCGATTCCGTCATAAGTTCCGATATAGCTTATATCATATCCCATTTCTTTAAGTTTGGGGATAAGTGCGATGTTAGGTGTGACATGTCCGGCGGTTCCACCTCCGGTCATTACTATTTTCTTCATTTTTTCCTCCCAAGAGTGCATATGAACACTCATATTGATTGTTGCGCACTACACTATACCATATTTTAGGTGAATATAACAAGTTTTGTTGTATTTATCTGATATGGAACGTTGTTTTTTTATATAGCCATACATGTATAAAAAGTGGTATAATATATTCCAAATTGGGATTCATTTCGCGTATCCCGGGTATCTAATGTAAGTAGGAGGAAAGATTCTAAATGAGTGATTATATGACTAATTATCAGAAATGGTGTGATGACCCTTATTTTGATGAAGAAACAAGAACAGAACTTGCATCTATAAAGGGAGATGACAAGGAGATAGAAGATAGATTTTACAGAAGCCTTGAGTTTGGTACAGGTGGACTCCGTGGAGTTCGAGGAGCAGGAACTAACCGTATGAATATATATACAGTTCGTCAGGCTACTCAGGGACTTGCGAATTATATCGTGGCACATAATGGTCAAGAGAAGGGTGTTGCTATAGCACATGATTCACGTATCATGTCACCTGAATTTGCACGCGAGGCAGCAAGATGCCTTAATGCAAATGGTATCAAGACATATCTTTTCGAATCACTTCGCCCTACACCTGAGCTTTCATATGCAGTAAGAGAGTTTGGATGTATTGCAGGTATCGTTGTGACAGCCAGCCACAATCCTCGTGAGTATAATGGATATAAGGTTTACTGGGAGGATGGTGCTCAGGTTACTCCTCCACACGATACAGGAATCATGGCAGAAGTTGCAAAGGTTACTGACTTCGCACAGGTTAAGACTATGGATGAAGATGATGCAAGAGCAGAGGGTCTCTTCAATATTATCGGAACAGACTTTGATGACAAGTACATCGCACAGGTTAAGGATCAGAGTATCCACCCTGAGATCATTCCTGAGATGGCTAAGGATATAAAGATTGTTTATACACCACTTCATGGTACAGGAAATGTTCCTGTACGCCGAGTTCTTAAAGATCTTGGATTTACTCAGGTTTATGTTGAACCACAGCAGAAGATTCCTGATGGATCATTCCCTACGGTTTCATATCCTAATCCGGAATCAGCTCCTGCATGGGAGCTTGCGCTTAAACTTGCAAAAGAAGTTGATGCAGATATCGTTCTTGCAACCGATCCTGATGCTGACAGACTTGGCGTATACGCAAAGGATACAAAGACAGGCGAGTATATGAGCTTTACCGGAAATATGTCAGGAATGCTTATAGCTGAGTATATTTTCAGAGAGCGTCAGGCTACAGGCACTATGCCAGCAAATCCGGCACTTGTTACTACAATCGTTACTACTGATCTTGCTAAGGCTATCGCGGCTGATTACAATGCACGCTGCATAGAAGTTCTTACAGGATTCAAATATATCGGTGAGCAGATCAAGATATTCGAAGAGACTGGATGCAACAATTATGTATTCGGTCTTGAGGAATCATATGGCTGCCTTGCAGGTACATATGCAAGAGATAAAGATTCTATCGTTGCGGTTATGATGCTCTGCGAAGTTGCTGCATTCTACAAGAAGCAAGGAAAGACACTTTGCGATGCTATGCAGGATCTTTATGAGAAGTATGGTTACTATGCAGAGGATGAACCAAACCTCGTCCTGGAAGGCATCCCGGGTGCACAAAGGATCAAGAGGATGATGTCTCATGTCAGAGAAAATCTGCCAAAGGAAGTCGCAGGATACAAGGTTGAAAAGGTCATCGACTACAT
>JAFZXD010000090.1 GCA_017616955.1 Eubacterium sp.
TTAGAAAGTTGACGGCAGATAGTAAAACAGCTCAGACTATTGCTGATGCAAAGAGCGGTAAGTTTGATTCTCTGAAACCGGTATATTATGACAAGAATGGTAATGCTGTGAAGGATCCGAAAAATACGAAGTCTTCCGGTAGCGGCAATAAGAGCGGTAACAACAAAAATAGTAATAAAAAGAATAATAACAATAAAGGTAAGAACAAAAAAAATCGTTAAGCGATTTTAATCATATCTTAATAAAGAATGGCAGGGAAATTCATATTTTTCTGTCATTCTTTTTGTTACAGGTAAAAGGATTGATTTTCTTGATTATTTATTATATGCTGTTAGTATTTTAGCGGAGAAAGTGAGGACAACCATATGCGTGATGAAGTTACCTTTGAGAAGATAGATACCAACAATTGTTTTGATAAGGATGCTACATTGGTTATAAAACGTGATGCTATAGTAAACAATGTAAAATCTATAAAGGAATCTACCAAATCAAAAATAATAGCCGTAGTAAAAGAAAATGGCTACGGATTGGGATTGGGTAATCTTTATAATATCATCAAGGATCAGGATATATTCATGTATGCGGTTATAGCGTCCAATGAAGCTTTAGGTTTAAGAAAAGAAGGATGCGACAAAGATATCCTTATGCTGACTCCGATAATGGATTATGATGAGTTATCTCTGCTGGTATCACAAGACGTAGTCCTGGCACTCGGGAATACAAAGCAGATTGATAAGCTTAAGAAGATTTATGAGAAGACCGGAAAGAAACCGAGAGTTCATATTAAGATAAATACCGGAATGGGTAGATATGGTTTTAATGTTGATGATATTCCGGATTTTAATGAGTATACAGATTTCTTATCGATTGAAGGTTGTTTCTCTCATCTGGCAGGTGGAAATAATTATAAGAAAACTGTTGAGAATCAGGTACAAAAATTTAAATCAGCAATAGAGAAGATAAAAGAGACAGGCGTAGATACCGGAATCTGTCATATCTCAAACTCTAGCGCTACGATGACATTTGGCGCATTGGGCTTTGATGCGGTGAGAGTAGGAAGTGCTATTCTCGGTAAAGTTGCTGTTAGAAGCAACCTTGAAGTATCAGTGTGGCTGGAATCAAAGGTTTATTCTATATACAAGAGACAGAAAGGTGAACCTATCGGATACGGCGGAGAGGCTACTCTGAAAAGAGACAGTTCACTCGCTATAGTCAGAGTCGGTACCGGCTGCGGGGTGAGTCTGATGCAGAGAGGTCCGATGGATCACACTCTTATGAGTGGCGTGAAGGGTGTTATAAAAAGAATGCTTTCAGTTCCATTTATGACAGTTCAGATTAATGATAAGACATACCCTGTAATCGGAAGGACCGGCATATCACATATGGCAGTGGATGTTACCGGTTCGGAAGTGAAAGAAGGAGATACTGTAAAGATACAGGTTAATCCGTTGCTTATTCATCCGTATGTTGAAAGAAAGATAATATAAAAAGTGCATCTTACAGTGTGAAAATGCATCTTACAATGCAAAATATTGAATGAACGAGAGGCTTCGTATATAGTCGCATTAACAAAGAAAAAGCGGCTGTTTACGAAGCCTTTTTGAATTAAAATCTATTAGAGAGAAAGGGGTATATCATGAATAAACTATATAAGAAAAATGAAGTATTATTTGCTTGTATATGTATTATGATCTATGTCATAGGAACTAGTGTTGGTGAAGCTGTATCACAGATTCTAGGAGTGTTCAAACTACCTCCTATGATTTTTCATCTGGGGTTTACTGTACTTCTTCTGGCATGGTTGAAAAAGAATGATTTGTTTGAAAAGTATGGACTGATAAGACCAAAGTATAAATTGTCGGAAGCGTGGTTTTTTATTCCGATCATGCTTATAGCATTCTTCAGTGTATTTTTTGGAGTCATTCTCAAGTATTCAGTTCCGGAAACGCTGTTTTATATTGTAAGCATGCTGTGTGTGGGATTTCTGGAGGAAGTGATATTCAGAGGTTTATTATTCGTGGGAATGGCTAAGAAAAATACCAAAACTGCTATAATAGTATCCTCTCTGACATTCGGAATAGGGCATATCGTAAATCTATTGAACGGCCAGGATATGTTAGAAACTATTCTGCAGATAATATTTGCCTGCGCCGTGGGATTTGTTCTTGTAACTATATTTTATAAGGGAAAGAGTCTGATTCCATGCATCATATTCCATGGAATCAATAATGCGCTCAGTGCTGTAAGTGATGAACAGGCAGCGCTCAAGTTTTTTGGCAGTGTAGAAAAAGAACTATATATATCTGTGGGGATTTCGATTATAATATGTATTGTATACAGCATTAAGCTGTGGAGGGATTTTGAAATGTATGAGTAGGTGGGCGTGTAAATGCAGTTAAGGGTTAGTCGAATTCCAAAAGAAGAACCGGAAGTTCTGGAAATAAGATGCCATAAGATTTCAGAAGATGTGCAGGAGATTATAGCATTTGTCAAATCCAGACAGGGTCAGCTCAGCGCAGTGATGGATGGACAGAATGTAGAAGTACCGCTGATTGATATCTTCTATGCTGAATCGGTTGATAATCGGGTGTTTATCTATACGGCTAAAGAGAGTTACGAAGTGAAGCTTAAGCTGTATGAATTGGAAGATATGATGAGGGGCAGATCATTTCTCAGAGTACAGAAGAGTATGCTTCTTAATCTGATGAAGATCAAGTCCATCAAGCCGGCACTCAGTGGAAGATACAGTGCAATACTGAAGAATGGCGAAGAGGTTGTCATTTCCAGAAAATATGTTTCTGATCTAAAGGAAACATTGAAAAGACGGAGCGGGGGTGATGTAAGATGAAGTTTAAAGAACGACTAGGTGAAGCATTTAGAATGTACTTCATCCTTGTTACTCTTATTTCAGTACTTCTTATGATATTGGGACTCACCCTGGATAATGACAGGGTGTTTGGGTATGAAGTTTTTTTGTCACCTCTGTTGTACGCTGCAATAGGTGTTATTCCGGTATTTTTCTTCGGGAGCGATAAGGAAATAAGCATGAGACGCTTACTGATTCAAAGGATTATTACTCTGGTTTTTATAGAGGCAGTAGTACTGGTTATGGCATTTTCCGTTAAATCTATTCCGACGGAGCGAAGAGGTGTTGTAATCGGGATAGCAGTCGGAGTTGAGGTAGTATATGTACTTTCTTTAGTTGTAGAATATATATTTGAATTGACGCAGTCCAGGGAACTGAACGAAGCATTGGAAGAGTATCAAAGTTTGGGAAAAGATTCGGAGGGTGAAGTATGAATAAATATATGAAGGAAGCGGATAAGCTTGCGAGAGATAATCTGAAAACAAATGCGGGAGGACCGTTTGGGGCAGTTGTTGTGAAGGATGGTGAGATAGTCGGACGGGGATCGAA
The DNA here is from genome assembly GCA_017616955.1 of Eubacterium sp. Taxonomy (GTDB): domain Bacteria; phylum Bacillota; class Clostridia; order Lachnospirales; family Lachnospiraceae; genus Eubacterium_Q. The sequence goes on from JAFZXD010000090.1 coordinate 3,416, forward strand.
TCATGTTCTGGCTTATACGGATCCGACAGCTCATGCCGAAGTAACTGCTATACGTGATGCTTGCAAAAATCTTGGAACACATGACTTATCGGGATGTGAGATCTATACAACATGTTATCCATGTCCGATGTGTATTTCTGCAATCATCTGGGCAAATATAAAGAAGGTTTACTATGGAAATACGAAGGACGATGCTGCAAAGATTGGTTTCAGGGATGCATTTATATATGACTATCTGGAGAAGCTGAACAAGAACGTTAAAGATAACGAAACTCTTGAACTTCTCAAGTTGGATAGAGACGAAACCATTGAGTGTTTTAATATGTTTAATGAGAAGAGTGATAAAACGATCTATTAAGTATGAAAGTTAGGAGACTCGTTATGAAGAGATGGAAAAATGTGGCAGTGTTGGTAGTGATTTCGTTTTTGCTTTCTTTTGCAGGGTGTGGGAAGAAAGAGGATGCCGGAACTAATTCAGAAACCGGTTCCGAAACAAATGTAGAAATGAATAGCATTCCTGCTTCTGAGGGAGATGAGCTTATAAAAGCATACAGCAGTTTTGAACTAAAGTCGGAAGACCTAAATAATGGAGTATGGGATGATGTTATATCAAACACAGACAGAGGATCAAATGTATCTCCGCAGCTTTCATGGCAGCCGGTTGAAGGTGCATCGGTTTATGCGATATACATGATAGATTTAACGCCACATTACTGGATCCATTGGATATCGGATGGAGTAACCGAAACGAACCTAAAACAAGGATGGGCACCATCATCGGACTATGTGGGACCATATCCGCCTGAAGGAGGACCGCATACATATGATATATATGTAATAGCACTTAAAAAGCCTGTTGAGAGATTAAAGGGAGGTGTTGACAGTCAGACTCTGAAGGTTCAGGAATTTATTGATTCGACAGATACGGATGCTGAGGGTAATACCGGAAATATAATCTCAATCGGACATCTGTCAGGTACATTTACCAGATAGAATTATGCTTATATCTCCAAAGCTGACAGCTGAGATCTGATCTCAGTTGTCAGCTTTTTTTGATTTCATTTGGATTCTTTTTGGGTGGTAGATTGCAACAATTATGTTGTAACTATGATTTATAAAATTGCTAGAGTATGTGTAGCAAATTGAGATAAAACTATTCAGTAGGAGACAAAGCAATGAAAAGGGGAACTATTAGAAAAATATTTGTACCACTTATGATAGCATTGATATCTACAGGTTGTGGTATCCAGAATGCCAATGTATCTCAGGATTCTTCAGTAGAGGAAACAGCTGATACTGATCTGGATAA
>JAFZXD010000091.1 GCA_017616955.1 Eubacterium sp.
ATGAAGAACCCACCAAGTGGTGATATTTCCGTTATGATGAATGCAGTAACTGCTGCACAGTCTACACAGGATTTCATTTACAGAGGATGGGAAGTAAGAACAAATGGTAACCCATATGCTCACTGTATCATGAGAGGTTATATCGATACACTTGGACATAGTAAGCCAAATTATCATTACGAAGATCTGATGGCTGTTTACAATGAGTATCAGAAGAGAGATCTTAAGCATCCTGCTATTATCGTTGATACAAACCATGCTAATTCAAATAAGCAGTATCTTGAACAGATCAGAATAGCTAAGGAAGTTCTTCACAGCCGTAAACTTTCAAGTGAGATCAAGGGTCTTGTGAAGGGGCTTATGACAGAAAGTTATATCGAAGACGGAGCTCAGAAGATTGGTGATGGAATCTATGGTAAGTCTATAACAGATCCTTGCCTTGGATGGGATAAGACAGAGAAACTTCTTCTTGAAATTGCTGAGTTAGTTTAGAATATTTTAGAATACATTTAATAAAAAATATGTTATCATTAGTGGGACAGTGTAAAAACTGTCCCATTTTAAATCAGAAAGTTGACAGTTCAGATCTGATTTCAGTTGTCAACTTTTTGAAAATTAGGAGGTAAATATATGAGTGACAATCAAAACGCTCAACAGGGGATGAATTCACAGAATGATGGTAATCAGGTTCCGCCACAGGAGCCGCAGTTTAATCAGGGTCAGGTAAATCAGGGAGGACCGCAGTTCAATCCGGGTCAGTCGGGACCACAGTATACACAGGGGCAACCAGGCCAGCCAGGTCAGGGAGGCCAGCCAGGTCAGCCGGGACAACCGGGAATGCCGTATCAAGGAGGTCCACAGTTTAATCCGGGACAACCGGGCCAGCCAGGACGACCGGGAATGCCGGGGCAGGGAGGTCAGCCGGGACAACCGGGAATGCCGTATCAGGGAGGCCCACAGTTTAATCCTGGACAACCAGGTCAGCCAGGACAACCAGGACAACCTGGAATGCCAGGACAGCCGGGAATGCCGTATCAGGGAGGAGCACAGTTTACTCCAAACCAGCAGACTCCGCCACAGGCCGGACCATATATGGGATATAAAGATACCGGATCGGAAAATGAAACCGGTTCATATAATTACACACCGACAGGATCTCCGTACGGAAATACACCAAACGGTACACCTGTGGATTATAATAAACCGCAGAAGACCAATCCTGCGATATTTGTAGTTATAGGAGTAGCTGCATTACTTATTATAGGACTTGTAATAGCATTAGTTGTTACAGCAAAGAGAAACAGAGATTACGGATTGCCTACCGAACCGGATGGTACATATGTAACTACTGAAGAAACAACTGAGGAGATAACTACAGAAGAGGAGACTACAGAGGAAACAAAGTCTACAGAAGAAGCTACTACTAAAGAAGAGAAAAAGACTGAGACAACTGAAGCTGCTTCTCCGGGAGATGGAAATGCATCTCTTTCAGATAATCCTGCAGATTATACATTTGAACTTAAAGGAGTTGCTTATAAACTTCCTTGTCCGGTTCAGAACTTTGTAGACAACGGATGGAGCATTGTTGATGAAACTACAAAGAATGCTGATACTGATATGGCAGGAACAAGTTATGATTGGTTTGATATCACAGATGGTACAAATGAGATAAGTGTACATATCTTTAATCCATCCGGAAATGCTCAGAAAGCTAAGGATTGCAAGATAGGTCAGATTGAAGTTTATTCTGATGATCAGGTTGATTTAAAGCTGGCTAAGGGTATTACACCTTCATCTACATATGAAGAGATAAAGACTGCATTTGGCGAACCATCCGATACATATAACGGAGACGGTTTTTCTACTTATACATATGACTTTGATGAGAATAACATCTATGAAGAGTTGAAGTTCTACATCCGTGCAGATGGATCACACAATAGTATAGAGATGGAAAACATGCTTCTTACTGAGGAAGATATAACAGAGGCATCAACGGATCTTCCGGAATATCTCAGTATGTATGTTGCTCCTAAGGAACTTGGAAGTGATATGGAAGAGCCTGTATTCAAACTCGATGGAAAGGTTTACAGACTGCCATGTCCGCTTAAAGAATTTACAGATGATGGATGGACAGTCGATTCAGTAAATAAAGAAGCTGTAAATGCAGGAAATCTTGAATATTCAGCAATTACGATCAAGAAGAATGATGTAGAGCTTAATCTTGGAATGTTAAACTTTGAAAAGGTTTCAGTTGTGACGGAAAACTGTGCGGTAGCAAGTATTTCAGCCAGAAGAATAACATATGACGGTGGAGCTACTTACAGTCTTCCTGAAAACATAATAGAGATTCCTGGAGGAATAACTCTGAAGAGTTCAAAGGAAGATGCAAAGAGTGCTGTAACTTCTAATTTCTCAGAGTACATTTCCGATGACAAGGATTATTACACATATACATATCGTAATAATGGAAAATCTGTTGGTTTAACATATTCAATAGGTGACGATTACAATTCTTCAGAAATAGAAATCAAGAATGAAAATTGGGATTATTAAGATCAGATGAGCGAGCACATAAAGAGCAAACTGAATATCACCTCACTCAGCAAACCTTATGTTTCCGTCAATGGTTCATTTGGTGGAGATCAGAGTTGGCTGGAAAAAGCTGAGGGAACTCGAAAGGGAAATGTGCTTAAAAACTACGGTTGTGGTTTGATAGCAGCTTCGGACATACTCATGTATCTGTTGGGTGGAATGGAGCACGTTATCAATCCGACCGGAAAGAATCCTATGAATTCATACGAAGATTATATACTGACTATGGAGAGAAAGTATTTTCGTATTCTCCCTGTACTCGGAATATCGGGCGTGCTTTTGGCATGGAATCTGAATATGTATTTTCTGCTTCATCGTAAAGATATCCTTAGAAGAACAGGAAATCGTTTTCGTTCTCACTGGTTTGTTCGCCCTAAAAATATGTTATCAAAGATCAGGGAAATGTTATCAGATGACATACCCGTTCTTATAGCAATAGGTCCCGGTTTTCTCAGAAAAGGTAAGGTGACATTTTACAGCAGGACCTTTGATGGTACGAGGACAATATTCAAGCCTGTTACCAAAACAAAGGATCATTATGTTACAGTAACCGGAATCGTGGAAGCCTCTAAAGGGGACAAGGTTGATAATAAGAATGTAGAAGACAAGCTGGTGATGCTTGAAATATCATCGTGGGGCAAAAAATATTATGTAAACTACAATGAATATGTAAGTTATATTAAGAGATATGATAACTGGTATTTCAGTAACATGCTTTATATTAAAAGAGTGTGATCGCTGAACGGTTGAAATAAAGATATGATAATAAGAAGACACATGATCGTATCCGGAGATGTGCAGGGTGTCGGCTTCAGATACCGAGCAAACTATGCGGCTAGAGGTTTGGGACTTACCGGATATGTTAGGAATCTTTACAATGGAAAAGTAGAATTGGAAGTTCAAGGTGAGAGGGAACTGATATCCCGATTCCTTGTAGAAGTCGAAGC
>JAFZXD010000092.1 GCA_017616955.1 Eubacterium sp.
GCTTTCTTAAGGATTGGTCTGTAATCTTCGCTTGCATCACAAAGAGCTCTAGCGATACCATGTCTGATAGCACCAGCCTGTCCTGTGAATCCACCACCATATACGTTAACCATAACATCGAACTTTCCTTCTGTTCCTGTAACAGCGAAAGGCTGTCTTACGATAACCTTAAGTGTCTCAAGACCGAAGTACTCTTCAACATCTTTCTTATTTACTGTAATCTTTCCACTACCAGGAGTAACATATACTCTGGCAACAGAACTCTTTCTTCTACCTGTTCCGTAGTATCTTGTAGACTTAGCCATTTATAGTTTCCTCCTTCTTAGTACTTGATTGTAAGCTCTTCAGGCTGCTGTGCCTGGTGCTTATGCTCTGGTCCTGCATATACGAAAAGCTTCTTGTACATTGTTCTTCCAAGAGGTCCCTTTGGAAGCATACCCTTTACTGCATGTTCGATAACGAACTCAGGTTTCTTCTCAAGCTTCTCCTTAAGAGTAGCTGACTTCATGCCACCAATATAATCTGAGTGATGATAGTAAAGCTTATCGTTAAGCTTGTTTCCTGATACTCTGATCTTCTCTGCATTGATTACGATTACATAATCACCTGTGTCCATGTGTGGTGTATAAGTTGGCTTATTCTTTCCTCTTAACACCTTAGCCACTTCAGACGCAAGACGTCCAAGTGTCTGTCCTTCTGCATCAACTACATACCATTTTCTTTCAATGGATGATGCTGTAGCCATGTAGCTCTTACTCATCTTTAAATCCTCCTTAAATTCTGGATTGCCTCGCGACAACCCGACTCGTCTGCCATAAATGACAGAGTAGTCTACTCTGGTGTAACGTTACACCTTTTTCGACTCCATCTTTAGTGTCACACAGCCTCATATTGTACTTTAAATGTACATACTTGTCAACAGATTTTTTTATATTCTATTCCCATCATTGTAAGACCATTTGCAGGTGCTGTAGGACCCGCATCTGCTCTATCGTGCGATTCAAGACATTTGTCTATATCTGACACGTCCATCAGTCCATTTCCGATATCTAAAAGTGTACCGGCAATGATACGCACCATATTGTAAAGGAATCCTGATCCTGTCACACGAATCCTTATCATCTGACCATACTCTGAAACCTTTCCAAGTTTGATATCTTCCTCTGAAACAGAATAAGAATCTACAATCTGTCCATATTTATATGTATCAACTATTATATCTATACTGTAAACCGTTCTGACTGTAGTCTCGACCTGTGAACCCGCAGAGCAAAATGCCCCGAAATCATGTTCACCTTCCAGCTTTAGAGCTGCAGCCTTCATCTTTGCCAGATCCAGCTTTCGATAAGTGAAATGACTATACAGTCTGTACACCGGTGAAGGAAATCTGTCATTCCAGATTTTATATTCATATGTTTTTACCGAATCACAATGTCTCGGATGGAAATCTGCTTCAACCTCTTTCGATTCTATAACTCTTATATCCTCAGGCAGTGAATTATTGACTGCATAACATATCTTTTCAGGCGGTATTCTGGTTTCAGTATCAAATACGCAGACATTTCCGTGAGAATGAACTCCTGCATCTGTCCTGCTGGCTCCTATTACTCTTATCTCCTCTCCCGTAAGCTGAGATAACGCATCGTTCAGAGTGCCCTCTATCGTCCCGGCATTTTCCTGACACTGCCATCCGCTGTATGAAGTTCCGTCGTATGCAACTCGAAGTAATACTCTCATCAATATATTCCTGTTTCTTTACTTTAATACAAGCATCAAAAGTATGCTTGCGGCAAGAGCGATTATAAATATAAGAAGAATCACCTCATCAACCCATGTGAACTTAAGCTCATGAACACATTTTCTTCTTTTAACAGAAGTATACTGACGCATTTCCATCGCCGTCATCTGTCTTCCTGATTTTATAATCGTACACTTATAATTCGGAATCGCCAGCATGATGTCTTTTCTCAGCTTACTCATGAAGCTGCCACCATCAGGATCAACTCCTCTTGCCCTCTGAGCCATCTTAACCCTTTTCTTCTCTCTTTCGAGATGAGGGACAAATGTCAACACAGCGCTTAATCTCTTAGCTGTTTGAGCATTGAGTCCAAAACCTTTTGCCAATCCATCCAATACATCCGACTGTTTCATAGTCTGCGATATAAATCCGGCAATCAACGTCAAAAGTAAGAGCTTTATCAGTAGAAATGCTCCAATCTTTATAGAAACAAATATCGCTACTATGATCGATATTATCAATGATATGACAAATGCTCTGATAGACAGCATCAAAGCTTTATACAAATCGACTTCGGTTATGGCCACTATTACAAGCGCCATAGCAATTCCTATTATCAAAACCTGCCATTTCCATCCGACAGCCATTATCAACGTAAGTAAAACGAAAACATAAAGCTTAGTACGCGGATCATATGACGCAAGGTTTCCCAATCGTCTTTCTTTATTAACCTTATTATTTGCTGAATTATCCATTCTCATACTTCCTCACGAAGATTTAGTCTACTCAACAGTGATGACACATTTACCTTCTTCAGACAGTGCAGCAATTATATCAGCAATATGTTTCGCACTGTATTTATCAAGTCCTGCAAATGGTTCATCAAGAAGAAGAAAATCAGGGTTTAAAGCCATAGCACCGGCAAGCGCTGCAAGCTTCTGTTCTCCCATAGAAAGCTTCAATGGAGATTTATCCCACAGATTCTTCTTTAAGCCAACAAAGTCCAAAACAGACTGTGCCATGGTCCTCGCCTTGGCTTTATCTATTCCGTCCGAAAGCGGTCCAAACATAACATCATCAAGAACCGTATTATCAACAAAACCATCTTCCGGATACTGGAATACATAACCAATCTTTGAATTGTCAGCTTTAAATATCTCACCTTCCTGAGGTATCAGAAGACCTCCGATAAGTTTTAAAAGTGAAGACTTTCCGGCTCCACTGGTTCCGGTTATTCTATAATATGAACCGGTTTTAAATCTTAGATTCAATCTATTTAAAAGTTGTCTGTCACCATAACCATACGATACATTATGTAAACTAATTCCATTCTCTCGATTTCCGGAGGATCTTGATATCGTGTCAATTCGAAGTGCAGGTGAATCTCCCGCAGATGATACTTCCTCCGAAGAGATATTTTCTCTTCCGTAGTCATTTACATATTGCATTCCGTCCAGATCAATCTCTCTGAGCTTTCCGTCAGCCAACTCATATACTATATCTGTTTTTTCAAGAATAGTTTTCATTTTAGAAAATACGATAACAGTCTGCCCACGTTTTTTTGCACTCTTTATTATCATATTCATATACTTGGAAGCATCAGTACGAGACTGCATACTGAACGCTTCATCAAGAATAAGCAAATCCGGATGTGTTATAAGAACACTTATCAGCGCAGCTCTCTGCTGCTGTCCATCACTAAGTGAACTGTACGTTCTGGATTGTTTTCTGGCCAGATCGTATTTCTTCATATGAAACTTTGCACGCTTGGTTATATTCTTAACAGGAAGCCCCATATTCTCAGGTCCAAAAAGAATATCACGACCTACGCTTTCAAATACTATTCCGTCCTTAGGATTCTGATATACAATCCCACACTGCTTATGCAACTTGCTCTCATCCAACTGAGAGAAAGGATCATACCCGTTAATTATAACCTTCCCAAGGGTTTCCGGTTTTGTAAGTCCCGCAAGATAATATGCAAGACTACTCTTTCCACAGCCATTTCTTCCTGTTATCCCAATTATTTCCCCTTTATTGGCAGAAAATGAAATACTGCTTCCGGGTACACTATTCATTTGTAATTCATTAATCTTTATATACGGAAACATAATAACCACACATTCACATTAATAATTTAATTATAGCTACACCGAACAACATTTTAACACATTTGACGTATATTTAACAATCAAAAGTAATTATTAAGCTGGTAGAATAAATCAGATAATAGAAAATATATACTACAGACATAAAAAGACCCGAGACATTGTCTCGGGTCAACTATTTAATGGTATAAATCAATGTAGATTATACAAGCTCGAGGAATACTTCGAGAGCTCCGTCTCCTTTACGCTGACCGATCTTTACGATACGTGTGTATCCACCCTTACGTCCAGCATACTTAACACCATACTCTGTGAAAAGCTTATCTGTAAGGTCAACTTTCTTAGTACCGCTCTTCTTGCCTGCTGCATCCTCAGGAACCTCAGTTACAGGATAAAGAACCTTGAGCATCTCTCTACGAGCGTGAAGTCTTGAAGGCTTATCCTTCTTAACTGTCTTCTCGATCTCGTCATAAACAGTAACTTTCTTACCATCTACAACTTCCTTTACTCTCTTTCCGTCTTTATCTTTACGAGCTTCCTTAGCCTTAACTGTTACTTCTTCGAAGTTATCCTTCTCATTAACAGCAAGAGTGATAAGGTGCTCAGCGATCTTTCTTACTTCCTTAGCTCTAGCTTCAGTAGTCTTGATCTTTCCCTTATAGATTAACTGTGTTACCTGACTTCTAAGAAGTGCTTTTCTCTGATCTGACTTCTTACCAAGTTTTCTATACATTGCCATTTTAATTTCCTCCTTACCTGCACGATATCCTTATCGGATCAATGCGGTCTTCACCATGCGTACTTACTCCTTCCGCTTAGGTGGTGTAATTCCCGATTAAATAATCGAAAATCGTAATTTATAAGATAATTAATTATTCACCTGTATTAAGTGAAAGTCCAAGTTCCTTAAGCTTCTGAAGAACTTCTTCAAGAGACTTACGTCCAAGGTTACGAACCTTCATCATCTCATCAGGTGTCTTATTGCAAAGTTCTTTAACTGTATTGATGTTAGCTCTCTTCAGACAGTTGTATGAACGAACGCTGAGCTCAAGCTCATCTATACTCATATCCTTTGCAGTTGTCTCAGGAACATCTTCCTGCTTCTCTGTGATGATTGTCTTATCTTTAACATTCTCAGAAAGATTGATAAAGAGACTGAGATGCTCGCTAAGAACCTTAGCTGCATAACTTACTGCATCATCCGGAGCAAGTGTTCCGTTTGTATACACATCAAGTGTAAGTTTATCATAGTCAGTAATCTGACCTACACGTGTATTCTCTACTGTAAGATTTACTCTATCTACAGGTGTGTAGATTGAGTCAACAGCGATAACATCTATTGATGGCTCCTGTTCCTTATTCTTATCAGCACTGATGTATCCACGTCCGTTAGTTATAGTAAGTTCCATCTCGAGTCTTGCATCAGGTCCATTAAGGTTTGCAATAACAAGATCAGGATTAAGTATTTCAAGATCTCCGTCCATGTGAATATCGCCTGCTTTAACTACGCAGTCACCTGAAGCATCGATATATCCTGTCTTAGGATCA